>JAICXX010000189.1 GCA_025934485.1 Chitinophagaceae bacterium | reverse complement strand
CGGTTCAATCTGACGCGGGAGCGCGTCCGGCAGATCAAGGATAAGGCGATTACGAAGCTTCGGTCGAATTCCCGTTCCAAGATGCTGAGGAGCTATCTTGGGATCTAGATTGCGGCGCGGCTTTCGGCGCTCGCTGAATGGAGGCGCTCGGTACGCATAATGAATTGATAATTAAATAGTTAGAAGTTTGAGTATAAAAATACACTGAACAAAAACGGCGGTAGCCGTTTCGGCCGATAGGCCAGACATATTGAGTCGTAAAATTTTTGGCGAGGGAGCCACCCTTAAAACGCGGACGCGTTTTAGTCCGAAAGACAGACTTTAGCGCTTTTGTCGGAAATGCGCTAGATTTCCGGGAGCGCATTTCTGATGCAAAATCTGCCGGCTGCGACCGAAGCCAAAAATTTTACGTATTTTTGTCCCCCCAATAGAGTGAATGTAACGTGTTTACATTCACTTTTTTATTCTACGAATATGTTCGAAAATCTTAGTGAGCGGCTGGAGTCGGCGTTTAAGCAGATTAAGGGCGAAGGCCGGATCACCGAACTGAATATCGCCGCGACGGTGAAAGATATCCGCAGGGCACTGATCGACGCGGATGTCAACTTTAAGATCGCCAAGGAATTTACGGATACCGTCCGGGAGACCGCGCTGGGGCAGAAGGTGCTGACGGCGGTGAGCCCCGGTCAGTTGATGGTCAAGATCGTCAAGGACGAACTGGTCTCGCTGATGGGCGGCGGCGAGAGTGAATTTAATGCCAAGGGCGCTCCGGCTATCGTTTTGATCGCCGGGTTACAGGGTTCCGGTAAGACCACCTTTAGCGGTAAGCTGGCTAATTATCTCAAGGGGAAACGGGGTTTAAGCCCCCTTTTGGTGGCGGCGGATATCTATCGGCCGGCGGCTATCGAGCAGCTGAAGGTGCTTGGCGGCCAGATCGGGGTCGACGTCTACAGCGAACCGGAGAATAAAAATGCGGTGGAGATCGCTTTGAATGCCGTACGCGAGGCGCGGTCCAAGAACAAAAATGTGGTGATCATCGATACCGCGGGCCGTCTCGCCATTGACGAGGCGATGATGGCGGAGGTCGAGGCGATCAAGAAAGCCGTTTCGCCCGGTGAGATCCTGTTTGTCGTCGACTCGATGACGGGCCAGGACGCCGTGAATACGGCCAAGGCTTTTAATGATCGACTTGATTTTAGCGGGGTCGTTTTGACGAAGCTGGATGGTGATACCCGTGGTGGTGCGGCGTTGTCGATCAAGTACACCGTTCACAAGCCGATCAAGTTTATCTCGAGCGGTGAGAAGATGGATACGCTGGACGTGTTCTATCCCGAGCGGATGGCACAGCGTATCCTGGGGATGGGTGACATCACGACCCTCGTGGAGAAGGCGCAGGAGCAGTTCGACGAGGTGCAGGCGAAGAAACTGGAGAAAAAAATTCGCAAGAATCAGTTCGATTTCGAGGATTTCAAGCAACAACTCGAGCAGATCAAGAAGATGGGTAACCTGAAGGACCTGATGGGTATGATCCCCGGGGTCGGTAAGGCTATCAAGGATGTCGATATCAGCGACGATTCCTTCAAGGGGATCGAAGCCATCATCAATTCGATGACGCCGTTCGAGCGGGCGAATCCGGATTCTATCGATCTTTCGCGCCGGAAACGGTTGGCGAAGGGGGCGGGGAAGGATATTGGGGAGGTGAATGCTTTTTTGAAGCAGTTTGATCAGATGAAGCAGATGATGAAGATGATGAACAAGATGCCGATGGGGATGGGGGGGATGAAGCGGCGGTAGCTTGCGTGAGGGCGTGTAAGATGTACACAACGGCGGGCTGGTTGGCCTTGAGGTGGGTGGAGTTGCATTGACCTGGATGAACTTGCCTTTGTGGCGGGTGGAGTTGCATTGACCTGGATGAACTTGCCTTTGAGGCCGGTGGAGTTGCTAAAACGCTGTAGCAGGCGAATTGGGGCTGAATTTTGGCTTTTGGGGCTAAATTTCCGATTTTTTGAGGCAATTGTTCGATAGCAGGATGTTGACAGAATTGGGGCGAATCCGGGGCGCGGCGGTTGGGCGGCTTTTGGAATGATTCGCGAGCAAAGCTCGAGCCAGTGGCTCGAGCCGAAGTTCCAGGCGGGGAGATGGACAGGAGCATTGTCGCGCCGCGCAAAGACAGACTGGCGCAGGATTTGAGGGAGGTAACATGCTAAAATGTCGCCCCGGGGAATCAAAAAATAACAGCCAGGAATCAAAAAATAACAGCCAGAAAGGGTAACGTTAAATATTCCCCCTGCTAATAAAAAAATCGCTCGAAGATTCGCTATTATTTTGTTGAAGTATTATTTTTGAAATGTGATAGGCGATTGCGATATTTGCAATCCCAAAACTGAAACCCCCATAAGGGGTTCGGTGGATAGTGTAACCTTATTAGTTCACGCATTTAAATTTCTATTTAAGATGCCAGTTAAAATCAGACTGCAACGCCACGGGTCTAAGAAACGACCATTTTACTTCATCGTAGTAGCCGACGCCCGGGCGCCCAGGGATGGTAAATTCATCCAAAAGATCGGCACGTACAATCCTTTGACTGTTCCCGCTTCTGTTCAACTCGATCGCCAAAAGGCGCTTGATTGGCTGCACAAAGGTGCTCAGCCCACGGATACGGTACGTCGTATCCTCTCTTACAAAGGTGTATTGTATCTGAAACATTTGCTGAGAGGCGTAAAGCTAGGGTTATTCGATGACGCAGCTGCCATGGACAAGTTCCAGAAATGGCATGGCGAACACGAAGCCCAGATGAAGAAACGTCAGGAAGAAAATCAGCGCAAAGGTCGTCCCGGCGGTCCCGGTGGTAGAAGAGGCCCTGGCGGCCCTCCCATGAGAAGGGTAGGCCCTGACCGCGGCGAGCGTCCCGAACGGAAGGCCGAAGGCGGTGCTGCACAGGAAGCATAGGCTTATGTCGACGCGTTGCGGAGAAAGCTTAGATTAGACTTATCGTCATTGATAATCCTGTAATTGAAAAAAGTGAAGGGGGCTGGTGCCCCCTTTTTTTATGATGCCGGCGATGCGGCCGGCGATTTGACCCATGAGCGAAAATTATCGAAATATCGGCAAGCTGGTGGCCGTGCATGGTTTGCAGGGCGAACTGGTGCTCTTGCATCGTTTAGGGAAGAAAACCGCGTTGCGGGGATTGAAGACCTTGTTTCTCGAAGACAAGAAAGACGAGATGCTGCCGTGGTTTATCGAGAGCACGCGGGTCAAGGGCCCCGAGGAGATCTTCGTGAAATTAGAGGGGCTCGACACCAAAGAGGCCGCACGGCGCGTCGTACAGAAAGAGGTGTGGCTGCGCGAGGCGGATTTCGTTGCTTTCGCAGGGATGGCCGCGCCGATCTCGTATGTGGGCTTCCGGCTTCTTGATGGGGGCGTCGATTTGGGTGAGATCCTGGAAGTGATCGAGCAGCCGCACCAGGTGTTATGTAAGATCCTGGTGGACGGTCGCGAGGCGTTGATACCGCTTCATGCCGAGACGTTGCGGCGCGTGGACGCCAAACGGCGGGAGGTGCATGTGGAACTGCCGGACGGACTACTGGATGTATATAGATAGTGCTATATTTAGTCTGCTATGACTACACTACGCGAGATCGCGATTACATTGAGCTTTCTTTTTATTTATTGGACTTGCCCCGCGCAGGCGCAGATGCCTGCTGTGACGTTGGAGACGCCGGTGCAGAATCGGGCGCCGCTTAAGGCTGCGGCTTATATGGAGCTGCCGTTGGGGGCTATCCGGCCGGAGGGCTGGCTGCGCGAGATGCTGTTGCGGCAGGCTTCGGGCGCGACGGGGGAACTGGACAGGCTTTACCCGCAGGTGATGGGCGTCCGCAATGGCTGGAGGGGCGGTGACGGGGACCAGTGGGAGCGGGGGCCCTACTGGCTCGACGGGCTGGTGCCGCTGGCTTATCTTCTTGGCGATAGCGCATTGATTGCTAAGGCCCGGCCTTTTATCGAATGGACGCTGGCGAGCCAGCAGCCCGACGGGTATTTTGGTCCTGCCCGCGATTATCCGGGTGAGCCGGGGCTGCAACGCGACAACTGTCATGACTGGTGGCCGCATATGGTGATGCTCAAAGTGTTGCAGCAGTATTATTCGGCGACGGGGGATGCACGGGTGATCCGGCTGATGACGCGTTATTTTCGGTATCAGCTGGCGGATCTGCCGAAGGAGCAGCTGGATCATTGGACCTTTTGGGCTCGTTATCGCGCGGGTGACAATCTGCAGGCGGTGTACTGGCTTTACAATATTACAGGGGATGCGTTTTTGTTGCAGCTGGCGGAGGTGTTGCACCGGCAAACCTTCGACTATACGGATGCGTTTCTCCACACGCATTTGCTTTCTACGGACGGTGCCATCCACGGAGTCAATCTGGCGGAGGGCATGAAGGAGCCATTGGTCTATTATCAGCAACATCCGGAGGCGCGTTATTTGGATGCCATGAACAAGGGCTTGGCCGATCTTGATCGGTATGACGGGATGCCTTTTGGTTTGTTTGGCGCGGATGAGTCGATCCATGGCAACGACCCGACCCAGGGTTCGGAGCTTTGCACGGCGGTGGAGATGATGTATACGCTGGAGACGATGCTGCAGATCGCCGGGCGTACGGATTATGCCGACCGGCTGGAACGGGTTGCGTTCAACGCCTTGCCGACGCAGATCGACAGTACTTTTATGACGCGGCAATATTTTCAACAGGCCAACCAGGTCATGGCGACGCGGCACTATCGGAATTTCGATGTGAATCACGATGGGACGGATGTGTGCTATGGACTTTTTACCGGTTATACTTGTTGTACTTCGAATATGCATCAGGGATGGCCGAAGTTTGCGCAAAATCTTTGGTATGCGACGGCGGATGGGGGACTGGCGGCGCTCGTGTATGCGCCGTGTGCGGTGACGACGCGGGTAGGGGCGCGCGAAGGGGCCACGCGGATTGGGGGTGTGCCGGTGTCGGTGGCGGAGGAGACGAATTATCCTTTTGAGGAAGGGATAAAATTTAAGTTTTCGGTTGGGCTAGGCTCTGCTGCCGGTGGGCATGGCTCCGCGGCGGCCGGCGGGCGTGGCTCGGTAAAATTCCCGTTGCGGTTGCGGGTGCCTGCGTGGTGTTCCGGCGCGGGGGTCTTGGTGAATGGTTCGGCGGTGCCGGTGCGGGCGGGTGATAGTCTTGTTTTGGTGGATCGGGTTTGGTCCACCGGGGATGTGGTGGAACTGCGGTTGCCGATGCATATCACGACGCGGCGGTGGCATGAGAATGCGGCATCGGTGGAGCGTGGGCCGCTTGTCTATGCGTTGAAGATCGGCGCGGAGACGCGGACGGTGACGGATACTACGGGGTATGGGACTTTTACGGAGATCCGGCCTCTAACGCCGTGGAATTATGGGTTGGAGGATGTCGGGAAGGCGGCGATTGCGAAGGATTTTTCTTTCGAGGCGACACGCGGAGCGGCTGTTGATGAGACGAGGGCCGCCTGGTATCCGTGGACGGAGGCTTCTGCGCCGGTGCTCATCCGGGCGAAGGCGCGGCGGTTGCCGGACTGGACGATTTATAACGAGTCGGCGGGGCCGCAGCCTTATAGCAATATCTATCAGCAGCAGGCGGGCTCGGCGGTAGAGGATGTGATCCTGATCCCCTATGGGTGTACGCGACTGCGGATATCGGAGTTTCCTGTGGTGGGGGGTGAGAGGGAGTGAATTGCATTTCGCCGGACTGTGTAGCACGCCTATACATGGAATGACACGGTTATCCGGTGTTTGAACACGGATATCAGCGGGTTAGGAAATGTGGGAGAGATTTTCTTAATTCGTGGATGCCTCGTCCTTTGACTCACCTTAATTGGAAGAATATTGCCCTGGGCTTTCTTATTGTGGCCGGGGCCGTTGCGTTGTCATTTTACAGCAGTAAAAAACTGGATCGGTTGAAACGCGAACGGGATGCTCATGGCGTCTTTGTCGTGGGTACCGCTTTGGGGGAGAGCAATAATCTTAAAGGCGCTTGGCTGGTGGAATACAGCTATTCTTTCGCGGGCCGGATCTATTCGAATTCGATCGCTACGGATAGGTGGCTGGAAGGCGTTGTGGGTGCGCGGCGGAGGCGGAGGTTCTATGTACGGGTCGCGGTTGGCGATCCGGGAAATTCGGAGCTTTTGCTTGATCGGCCGGTGCCGGATAGTGTTGGCGGGTCGCCGGATGGTGGGTGGGTGAGGATGCCGGATAATGGGCGGGCATCAGTGCCGGGGGTTATGAGTGATAGTTTGAGGCGATGATCAGTGTTGGCAGGTCGGTCGGGTTTTGCGGGCTGGTGTTGAACGGGTAATCGAGGAGTATCCAGCCTATTTGCTTTGGGTGCTGCCGCGCGAAATATTGCGATAGATCTTCCATGATATACACGAAACGGCCGAAGGGCTTGGTGCCGCTGGCGAAATTCAGGAGCATGGCGCCTTTGTGCTTGTTTTCGAATGCTTCGACGGTGAGGCGTAGTTTGTGCGCTTCAGGGCGCCGTTTGTTTAGCCTTTTATACTGGTCCTGGATGTAGACTTCGTAATGTCGCTGTGCGGTAGGCTCGAGCGTTGTGCCTGATGTGTTGTCGGGGATGTTTATGGGTACGCCGAGGACGGGGTCGTCGTTAATGCGATTGATCAAATAGATGCGACCGCGGCAATCTTTGAGTCTCGCCATGTTGGGGGTTCGGAGCAGAGGGTGGTTGGTTAAGGTTGCTTTCAGGGCTTGGTTGATTTGCGGGTGATCTTTTGGGCGTGTCCGACGCCAATCGTCGATTTGGATGGTCATGATGATCGTTTCCCCTGGGTTGGCGCTTAGGAAGTTGGTGCACTCTTCGAGCACTTCGTCCAGGAGCTGGAACTCGTTGGCGCCGAACGGGCCGAGGTGGCCATGGCAGGTAGTGAATGTATAGTTGGTGTTAAGACGTTTTGGTTTGAGACGGATGTCGAGCAGGCGGATGCCTTTTTCGAGTTGTTCGGTGATCGAATGGCACTGGCAGGTCCAGCGGGTGGGTCTTTTCATATTGATGGCTGCCGCGTTGTGTGAGCCGGGGATATTGATGTCGCAGATGGGCAGATCGTCCGACAGGTCGGATAGCCAGCGCGTGGGGTCGATGTGCTGCTGCGGCTTCATTTGGGATGTGAATACGGCGGAGCCCAATGGAGACGGTCGAGGAGGCCGGCGGCGGTATATTGACGGACGATCTCGTCGTAACCTTCCGAGAAGTGCTCCCAACCTTCGAAATGCAGCGGCGTGATGACGGCGTTCGGGAAGAGGTTCGCGGCTTTTATACTTTCTTCGACCGTCATTGTCAGGTGCGCCGGGCCGACGGCGGCGATGCGGGCCGCGCCGATGAAAAGCAGGATGAGGGCGATGTCGAAACGGCGGCCTACTTCTTCCACTCCTTCGTAATAGACGGTGTCGCCGGTGATGTAGATCGCGTCTTTTGTTTCACCTTTGAAGTTGAGGATGAAGCCTGTGACAGGGCCACGGTCGCTGCCGGCGGGACCATGACGGCAAGGGGTACCTGTGATCGTGAGGATGCGGCCATCCTTTGTGGGCATCTCGAGGGTCTGCCAGTTGTCGAGACCGATAGCGTGGATGCCTTTGGGTGCCGGGGCGTCGCCTGGACGGGAGCCTTGGGTATTGAGCCGTTCCGCGCCTTGTGTCGTGGTAATGACGCTATCCACTTTCGTGAGCAGCTGCATGCCCTGGTGGTCGAGATTGTCGAGATGATGGTCGTGACTCAGGAGAACATGATCGATGTGCCCGATATGATCCGCGGTGACTGTGGGTGGCTTGAACTTATGCAGAGTGTAGACAGGAGTGGTATACGTAGTGTTTTCGGGATCGAAGGCGGGGTCGGTGAGCAGCCGGAGTCCGCCGATCTCGAGAAGGGCAGTGGCGGTGCCGATGTAATAAACCTTGGTCTCTTGAGCTATCATGGTGCAAAAATAGGATTTTATGGGGCTTGGACGGCCTGGCCGTACCCTTGGAGCAATTCGGCTTTGAGGCGCGCCTTGATCTCGATCGTGGTGAAGGCGTGGTCAATAGCGGCGAGATTGGTTGCCAGGAAATCGGCTTTTGTCCAATGGAACTGCCGGGCGAGATTGGTATACTCGTTGTTCAGCGTGGTGTTCGAGATGGTGCGGCAATCGGTGCTGATGTTGAGGGGGACTTTTTGCCGATAGAGCTTGTCGACGGGATGATGCGCGAGGTCGGGATACATGTTCGTTTGCAGGTTGCTGGTAGGACAGACCTCGAGCAGGATGTTCTCTTCTCTTAGATAACGGGTGAGCGTGGGGTCTTCGATGCTTCTGACGCCATGGCCGATGCGGGTGGGATGGAAGCTGTTCAGCGTTTCCCAGACGCTATTGGGGCCCGCGGCCTCGCCGGCATGGGCCGTGCAGGGAATGTGGTGGGCATTGGCATAGCTGAACGCGGCGATATGGTTTTTTATCGGGTACCCGGCCTCGTCACCGGCGATGTCGAAACCTACGACGTGGCTATTGCGGAATTGTTCGACCAGCCTGACTGTTTGGAGGCTTTGTTCTTTGGTGAAGTGTCTTAACGTGCAAAGGATGATGCCGGCCTGGATGCCTGTCTTCCGTGTACCTTCTTGCACGGCGCTGTCGACGGCGGCGACGACTTCTTCGGGCGTAAGGCCTTTTTGTAAGTGTTTGAGCGGGGCGAAGCGGATCTCGGCGTAGATCACGTGGTCTTCTTTTAGTTGATCGAAGAGGTTCAATGTGACCAGGCGGAGCGCTTGCTGCGTTTGCATGAGCGCGACGGCTTTGTCTGCCCTTTCGATATAATCTGCGAGGTTGGTGCAGACTTTTGGGGCGACGAACTGCTGGTTGTAGGCTTCCGGCGTGATCGTGGGATCGAGCTGGTGGACTACGTTGTAGCCGAGAGAGCAGTCCAGGTGGAGGTGGAGCTCGACTTTGGGCCAGGAGGCGATGGTGGCTTGTTGCGCGGGGGCGGGCTGTGCGGGGGCTGGCTCCTGCGGATGGGCGGAGCGGAGGGCTGGCTCCTGCGGTTGGGTGCGGAGGGCAGCTTCCTGCGGCTGGCCTGTGAAGATGGCGCAACTGAGGAGGAGGGTCGTGGTGATTTTTTTGTTGTCCATGGTCAAAGGTATTGGGCCGGCGGTTTTTATTTGGGACATTTGTCCTGCGTTCTGGCGCCTGGCTTGCCCCGGTCCCTTGTGAGCCGGGCCGGGCCGGATTTACTTTATGATCCGAAAGAGTCCCATCCTATTGCACATAATCGACGAGCTGGTGGCCGATGGTCAACTGGGCCAAAGCGTGCTGCAGCGTCATTTCCCCAAAGGATATTCGCTGTTCGAGCAGGGGGCTTCCACAAGTAATGTTTATTTTATCCGGAGTGGGATCGTCAAATGTACGTTTACCGAGGACCAGGAGAAGGAATATATCCTGGAGTTTCTTGGGGAAGGCGAGGTGCTGGGGGAGATCGAGGCGATCTGCAAGACCCCGACGATGTCGACGGTGCGGACGATCAGCGAGCTTTCTACTTATATGATGGACAAGATGAGTTTCCTCGACTTGTTACGGCGGCATGCGGGTTTCAATGCGGCGATCATGGAGCTGATGGCGATGCGGCTTTTCAATACGGCGACGCGAAGTGCGCGGCAGCAGTTGAATACGCTGGAGCATAATCTGGCGAATTTGCTGGAGGTCCTGAAGAGTGAACGGTTGCCTTGTACGAAGTAGGAGTTGGCCGATTACCTGGGGATTACCTTGCGGAGTTTGAATCGGTTGTTGGGAGGGAAGGTGGTTTAGAGGCCGTCGAGGAGATGGGGGTTGTTTTTGAAGAGTTCGTTGGCGCGCGCGACCTTCTCAGGAAAAAGCGTGTCCTCGGCTTTTATTTGCTCCTGGATGATAACCACCGTCTCCACTTTGCGTTTCCGCAAGCGACTTTTTTTGTTGTTTTTTCGGGTGAGTGGCATGTGGTATAAAGTTAATTAAAATCTTTTTATCAAGAAGCCAAAATAGTTGAGCTGCGCACGCGGGTCGAAGAGAGATCTTTGATGGTCTTGGCGCGTTCCAACAATCCCATAAATCGCGAATTCCTTTGTGAATTCAGCATAGTATATTTTTAAGATTCTGGTATACAGCCTGGTACGTTCTGGAGTGCTTCCCGAGAAATAGATAATGGCGTCCGGACGCTGCGCCGTAAAGTGCTTAAGGATCATTACGACCGTAGCCAATACCCTTCTGATATCGCCATTATTGGAAGCAATCTTGTCATCTATTGAGCCATCCGGTAATAGATCGCCAAAGCCAAGGTTTACTAAATCCTTGGGCTTGAGCGGAACAAAGTCGACGATCTTTTCAATTTTGTTCCTTCCTAGGCTGAAAAATCTATAGCGGATTGCGTGAATTTGTTCGAATGGATAGGGAATGTGTGACATAGGTTAGGTATTAAGGTTGCGATCTATTGCAAAGGTAAGCCTGGATACAATCGGGCTTGGGAAAAAATCAATGTAGGCAGGGGATGGAATTGTCGATTGCGGAGACGAGGGTGTCGCGGCCGTGGTGGGGCCGGTCGAGAAAGGCGAAGTGAGTTGCGTTGGGTAATTCGAGGGGGCCGCGGCGCGGCGTGTTATTTTGAGGCCCGCTCGGGTGTTATTCGGTGCGTAGACTTTTTATCGGGTTGGCGATTGCTGCTTTTACGGCTTCGAGGCTCACGGTGATCAGCGTGATGAGAAGGGCTCCGGCGCCGGAGGCGCCGAAGATCCACCAGGAAAGTGGAGCGCGGTAGTCGTAGTTAAGCAGCCACCGGCTCATGAAATAATAAGCCAGCGGAGTAGCGATGAGCAGTGAAATGAAGACGAGTATCATGAACTCCTTTGACAGCATCTTCCAGATGTTGAGGACGGTGGCGCCGAGAACCTTTCGGACACCAATCTCGCGGGTGCGTCGTTCGGCTACGAAGGAGACGAGGCCATAGAGTCCGAGACAGGAGATGAAAATGGCGAGCAAGGCAAAGAAGCCGGCCAGCTTGCCGATGCGTTCTTCGCTCAGGAACTTTGTGCCATACTGGTTATCGACGAAAGTATAGGTAAATGGACTGG
>JAICXX010000267.1 GCA_025934485.1 Chitinophagaceae bacterium | reverse complement strand
GAAGGACAGACATTAGCTCAGGCCCGGAAAACGCGCCATTTTTCCCCGCAGTGTGCTTTTCGGGGCCAACGTCGCGGTACGCGGCTTTGTCCGAAGGACAGACATTAGCTCAGGCCCGGAAAACGCGCCATTTTTCCCCGCAGTGTGCTTTTCGGGGCCAACGTCGCGGTACGCGGCTTCGTCCGAAGGACAGACATTAGCCCCGGCCCGGAAAACGCGCCATTTTCCCCGGAGCGTGCTTTTCCGGGCCGACGTCGCGGTAGCGGCCTGGCCACCTACCACTGATACGCGCCTGTTTCCGTACCTTCGAAAAAAAAGATTGTTAAAAATTTGGATTATTTACATTGTTAAGTAAATTTGTATCGTTAATCTAATTGTTCACATGGGAATCGCTGAGCGTAAGGAAAAACAGAAGAATGAGATCAGGAAGCTGATCCTCGATGCCTCGATGAAGCTATTCGTGGAAGAAGGCTTCGGGAGTGTCACTATCCGGAGGATTGCCGAGCTCATTGAATACAGTCCCACGACCGTATACCTGTATTTTAAGGACAAAGACGAGATCTTTTATGCGCTGCACGAAGTGGGTTTTGAAAAGATGGCCGAGTTCAATAAAAACCTCGACACCATCCAAAATCCCCTGGTACGGATGCACAAGATGGGCGAGAACTATCTGCGGTTCGGCATGGATTACCCGGAATTCTATAACCTGATGTTCATCCTGGGCGAGCCGATGAAAAAGATCTCCGAGCTCGGCTGTGACTGGAAGCCGGGTGACGCCGCCCTCGGCAGGCTCAAGGAGACCGTGACCGAGTGCATGGAGAAAGGGTATCTCGCGAAAGGAGATCCCTACCAGGTGAGCCTGGCGGTATGGAGCTTCGTCCATGGCCTCGTTTCGCTGGCGATCCGGCAACGCCTGGAAAAATTCGTTCCCGATGAAAAGATGCTGCTTCCGACAATGGAGCAGGCGCTGAACTGGTTCATGAATAACATCGATATTACAGAAAGGAAGCACTAAAAGTCCTTCCTGAAGAATGTGTGAGCGGCCCCTGGGCCTTTTTTTCGGCCTTGAATATTAACAATGTTAATTTAATTTATATTATTAATAAATAGAACATTATGCCAAAACGAATCGTTCTACTCCTGCTAAGCGTCGCTATCGGCATTCAGCAGCTGGCCGCGCAAAACAGCTCCGTGCTCGATGACTACCTCCACCTCGGTCTCGACAGCAATCTTGCGCTCCACCAGCGCAACTTCGACCTCAGCAAGGCGCAACTCGATCTCAAAAGAGCTCAGTCGCTTTTTTATCCGCAAGCCGGTTTTAGCTCCCAGTATACCCTCGCCAACGGCGGCCGCACGCAGCCGATCCCCATCGGCGATCTCCTCAACGGCGTCTATTCCACCCTCAACCAGCTCACGAACTCCAATAAATTTTCGCAGGTAGCCAATCAGTCCATTGCCTTCCTGCCCAACGATTTTCACGACACGAAGATGGAGGTGACCCTGCCCATTCTCGACATCGACCTTCAGCACCACAGGGACATCAGCCGGGAGACCATCAATGTCCGGCGGGCCGACCGGGATGTCTATCGCCGCGATCTCGTGAGGAGCATTCGCCAGGCCTATTATCAATATCTCCAGACCGGCAAGGCCGTCGAGGTCTATACCGTCTCGCTTTCGCTGGTCAAGGAAAACCGTCGCGTCAGCGAAAAATTCGTGGAGCAGCATATGGCCACCCGCGAGGCCGTTCTGCGCGCCCAAGCCCAGGTAAGCGACGTCCAGTCGTCGCTCATCGAAGCTCAGAACGATCGCCGCAATGCTGCGGCCTATTTTAATTTTCTGCTCAACCGCTCGCTCGACAGCCCTGTGCTCACGGACACGGCCCTCATGAACGGAACAGATACCTCCGCAGTCTCCGACCCTGCTACCAGCGCAGCGACAAGCCGTGAAGAATTCACCCGTTTAAAAAGCTATGAGCATATGCTCGCCTCCAACTTGAGTTATGACCGCAATTATCTCATACCCAAGCTAAGCGCTTTCTACGACGTCGGCTACCAGGGGTTTGGCTTTCATTTCAATAGCACCCAGTTCTATCAACTGGCAGGCGTGAACCTGGTCTGGCCGTTGTTCAAGGCGAACGATAACAAGTACAGGATCCGCCAGGCACGCATCGACATCGACGCGGTGGATGACCAATATCGCGACCTCACCCAGCAGCTGACCCTGGAGCAGCAGACCACGGTCAACAACTATCATTCCGCCATCGAAGCCTTGCAAGCTCTTGCCGATGAGGTCAGCAGCGCCCGCGAAGCCTACCGCCTCGTGGAACGAAGATTTAATGAAGGGCAGGCCTTACAGGTCGATCTCATCGATGCCCGCAACCAATACACCAGCGCCGAGATCAGGTATTCGCTTGGACGGCTTGCCGTGCTCAGCCGCGCCGCCGATCTCGAACGCGTGACCGCCGCCTATAAATTCTAGCACCACACCTCCAAAAAAAATAACATGAAACCGCAGGTTCACAAACACCTTAAAAAATCATTTATGACCGTGCGTAAACTGCTCAACACCATTCGCATCGCTCTTGTAGCGATCCTTGCTCTCAGTCTGGCGAGCTGCGGAGAGAACAAGGCCGCCGTTACGCCGCCGGCCGAGGAACCCATCCCGGTCAAAACGCAACCGGTGATCTATGGCGACCAGGGCCGCATCCTGCAGTATTCCGGGTTGATCGCTTCGAATGCCGAAGCCCGTCTGTCCTTCAAGATCGGCGGTATGATCTCCCGCATCTATGTGAAAGAAGGCGACCATGTGACCGCTGGTCAGCTCCTGGCTACGCTGGACCTCACGGAGATCGATGCCCAGGTCACCCAGGCTACCCAGAATGTCGACAAGGCCGGGCGCGACGAAGCCCGTATCAAAAATCTCTATCGCGATACGGTCGCCACGCTGGAACAGGTGCAAAACGCCCACACAGCGCTTACCGTCGCTACCGAGGCATTGCGCATCGCTAATTTCAACCGGGAGTATGCGCAGATCCGCGCGACGTCCAGCGGTACCATTTTGCAAAAGATCATGAACGAGGGCGAATATGCTTCCGCCGGCTCCGCCGTCCTGCTATTCAATGGCGTGGATCGGAACGACTGGGTTGTCCGTTTTGGTGTTTCCGATAAGGACTGGGCGGTCCTGCATCGCGGCGACAAGGCAAGTGTCTCCATGGATGCCTATCCCGACCGGCGTTTTTCAGGCGTGGTCACCAAATTAGCCGAAGGGGCCGACGCGGACGGTACCTACGCCGTCGAAGTAACCATTGCCCCCGGGGGTCGTAAGCTTGCTCCCGGACTGTTTTGTACGCTGCAATTGCAACCGCCTGCCGGCAAGCCCTATTATTTTATTCCGGCCTCGGCCCTCGCGGAAGGCGATGGCAACGCCGGCTATGTCTATACCGTGAACGCAGATCGGAGGACAGTAACGAAACTCCCCGTCCACATCGCATTCCTGCAAGGTGACCAGATCGCCGTGAACAGTGGCCTCGAGCATGTTGCCCGGGTTATCACCCGAGGGGTAGGTTATCTCACGGAACGATCCATTGTAACCGCATCTGCCGACATCCATTCTTCCACCAATTAAACCCGGCAACATGAACATTACAAAATTTGCCGTGAAGAATTACCAGTTCACGCTTATCGTATTCGTGATGCTGTCGCTCATCGGAGTCAGCTCGATGATGAATATGCCGCGTGGTGAGGACCCTGACACCGAAGCGCCTACCTTCTCCGCCATTATCCTCTATCCGGGCACCAGCCCCAAAGACATGGAGGAGCTGGTGGTGAACCCCATCGAAAAACGGTTCAACGAAATGGACGACGTGAAACGCATCCGCTCGAACATCGACGATGGCCTGGCCGTCGTGCAGATCGAATTCAACTACGAGACCGCGCCGGACAAGAAATACCAGGATGTGGTCCGCGAGCTGAATGCAGTCCGTCCCGATCTCCCGGCGGATATCCTCAGCATCGACATCCAGCGTTTTCGTCCTTCCGACGTCAACATCCTGCAGGTGGCGTTGCTCAGCGAAACTGTTCCCTACAAGGATCTGCAGACCTGGAGCAAGAAGCTCAAGGACCGCCTGGAAAAGATCAAGACGCTCAAAAATGTCGACAACTGGGCCTTCCCGCAACAGCAGGTCCGCGTCTCGCTGAACCTGGAAAAGCTGGCGCAGAACAAGATCCCGCTCAACAGCGTGCTGCAGGCCATTCAGCGCGAAAATGTCAATATACCCGGCGGCAGCGTGGATATGGGGTCCCGAAAGTTCAACATCAAGACCAGCGGAGACTATAAAACCGTCGACGAGGTTCGCAACACCATCGTGAGCGGCACCGGCGGGAAGATCATCTATGTGAAAGATATCGCCGATGTGGACTTTAACTATGAAGAGCAAACCTATATCGGCAGGCTCGACGGCAAGCGGGCGGTGTTCGTAACGGCCAGCCGCAAATCGGGGACGAATATCTTCGCCGTCGAGAAAGACATGGACCAGGTGCTCGATCAATTCAAAAACGAGCTGCCGCCGAACATCAAATATGTCAAGAGTTTCAATAATGCGGAAAGTGTCCGCTCGCGGCTGGGCCATTTTACCCGGGACTTTGCGATTGCCATTTTCCTGGTGCTGCTGACCCTGCTCCCTCTGGGTCCCCGTGCCTCGCTGGTGGTAATGATCTCCATCCCGCTTTCATTGCTTATCGGATTGTTCCTGCTCGATCTCTTTCATTTTACGATCAACCAACTGAGCATCGTCGGGATGGTCGTGGCATTGGGGTTGCTCGTCGACGACAGCATCGTGGTCGTGGAGAATATCGAGCGCTATCTGCGGCTGGGTTATTCACGACGAGAGGCCGCCATCGCCGCTACCCGACAGATCAGCCTGGCCGTCCTTGGATGTACGGCTACCCTGATCTTCGCCTTTCTGCCGCTGATGTTCCTGCCCGAAGCTGCCGGCGACTTTATCCGCAGCCTGCCTGCTGCGGTGGTGACTACCGTCCTGGCTTCGCTTTTCGTTTCGCTGACCATCGTACCCTTTTTGTCGAGCAGGATACTGAGTCCACACGAAAACCCGCAGGGCAATCTCTTCCTCCGCGGGCTTCACCGGCTGATCAACGGTTCGTATCGGCGGCTTTTGCATGGAGCCATTCAGCACCCGGTGATTACCCTGCTGGTAGCGTTGGTGATCTTCGCCGGCAGCCTGGCGCTCATTCCCCGCGTAGGCTTCAGCGTCTTCCCCGCCTCGGAGAAGCCGATGTTCCTGATCAATATCCAGGCTCCGCTCGGTACCAGTCTCACAGCCACGGACAGCATTAGTAGGTACGTGGAACGCCACATCGCTCACCTGCCCGAGCTGAAGAACTATACCACGAATGTAGGTCGCGGAAATCCGCGGATTTATTATAACGTCATCCCGCAGAATGAGGTCAGCAATTATGCGCAGATCTTCGTTCAGTTGAACGGAACGGAGTCGACCCGGAAAAAACAGATGATCGACTCGTTGCGCCAGGTATTCAAGGATTATGCCGGCGCCAAGATCGAAGTCAAAGACTTCGAACAGGGGCCACCGATAGAAGCGCCGATAGCCATCCGGGTTTTCTCCGAAAACCTGGATACCCTGCGGAGCCTCGCCTTCCGCGTGGAAGACCTGCTCAAAAAGACCGATGGCACCATCTATGTGAACAACGATCTAACGACATTGAAAACCGATATCAAAGTAGATGTGAATAAAGAAAAGGCCGGTATCCTCGGTGTACCCGTGAACGAGATCGATCGGACCGTACGATTGGCCGTCGCCGGGTTGGATGTAGGGAAGTTCCGCAAGGACGACGACAAGGACGACGATTACAACATCAATGTCTGTTTACCCCACGGCCCGCATTCCACCCTCGATGCCCTGGGCAAGGTCTATGTCGACTCGTATACGGGCGCCGCTGTGCCGCTCAGCGAAGTCGCCGGCATTCAGTTCCAGAGCTCACCTACCAGCATCAATCACTATGATAAGGACCGGTTTACTACCGTCACCGCCTTCGTCCGCAATGGGTATAATACCACCCAGGTCACCCAGGGCATCCTGCAACAGCTGGATAAGATGCATTTTCCGGCAGGCGCCAGCTATAAGGCTGCCGGCGAGGTCGAAAGCAAACAGGAAAGCTTCGGTGGTCTCGGCCCCATTATCCTGATCACCATCTTTGGCATTCTGGGTATCCTGATCCTCGAATTCAAGACCTTCCGCGGAACCCTGATCGTGTTGTCCGTGGTTCCCCTGGGTATCATCGGCGCGGTCCTGATGCTCTTTGCCACCGGCAATACATTGTCCTTTGTGGCTGTCATCGGCATCATCGCGCTCGTGGGGATCGAGGTCAAGAACTCCATCCTGCTGGTGGATTATACGGACCAACTGCGCAAAGGCGGCATGGGTCTCGATGAAGCTATCCAGGAGGCGGGTGAGACCCGGTTCGTGCCGATCATCCTCACGACCCTCACGGCCATCGGTGGCCTGCTGCCGCTTGTGGCTGAAAACAATCCGCTGTACTCCCCGCTCGCACTGGTGATCATTGGCGGTCTGCTGAGCTCGACCATCCTGACCCGGGTGGTGACGCCTGTACTATATAAGTTGCTGGCGCCGCGTATCATCTCCGGCGATGCGACCCCTTCGGCCGGGGATGCCGCCTCTTCCGGCGGCGGTGCGCTGTTGCCGGCGGCGATGCCGGCATGATCTGACTAAAAGGCCGGCTCGCAGGAGCCGGCCTTTCTCATGTGCGCCCGGCACGGGCGTAGACTTAGAGGTGAAAGTCCTCTACGGGCCCTGATAGTGGGAACCGTTAGCTTAAGGCAAGGGTGTCCACTGTGAAGTGGAATCTGAAGGAAGCCTGCGGCAAAATCCCGGTCCG
>JAICXX010000106.1 GCA_025934485.1 Chitinophagaceae bacterium | reverse complement strand
TATATCATCGGCACGCATAAGTTCGAATACAATTTTGCCTGGGAACATTCCGGCCGGACGATGCCGATGCAATACCTTTTTGCCTGTATCTGGGAAGCGCAGGAGGGCAGCTTTCTCTTGTGGAATCTCTGGGTATGTATCCTGGGGCTGATCCTGATGCGGACGGCGAAGAAATGGGAGTCGCCGGTGATGACGGTGATGAGCTTCGCGCAATTCTGTCTGGCTACGATGATCATCGGTATCTATGTCTATGGGCAAAAGGTCGGGTTCAACCCGTTTATCCTCGTGCGGCAAACGGATATGGGACAGATGGCGCCGATCTTCAGCCAGCCTAACTACCTGAGCATTCCGCAGATGCAGGATGGCCAGGGACTGAATCCGTTGTTGCAAAATTATTGGATGACGATCCATCCGCCGATCCTGTTCCTCGGTTTCAGCTCGACGATAGTGCCGTTTGCTTATGCGGTTGCCGGATTATGGAAGCGCGATTTTGGCGGCTGGACGAAGGTGGCCCTGCCATGGGTCCTGTTTTCGGCTTGTGTGCTTGGTACCGGTATCATGATGGGCGGCGCATGGGCCTATGAGGCGCTGAGCTTCGGCGGCTACTGGGCCTGGGACCCCGTGGAGAATGCCTCGCTGGTGCCCTGGCTTGTGATGATCGCGGCGTTGCACACGATGCTGGTCTATAATACTACAGGCCATAGTTTGCGGATCACGCATTTCTTTTTCATCACGCAATTTGTTCTGATCCTTTACTCCACCTTTCTCACCCGGAGCGGCATCCTGGGCGATCTGAGCGTACATGCATTCGCGACCTCGGGGATGAATGTGCAACTGGCGCTTTTCGTGTTCGTATTCCTGATTCCGGCGTACCTGCTCTTTATCTTTCGGTATAGGCAGATCCCTCATATCGTCAAAGAAGAGGCCACCAACAGCCGCGAGTTCTGGATGTTCATCGGTTCGCTGATCCTGTTCCTCGCGGCGATGTTCGTGATCATCTTCACGTCTTTGCCGGTGATCAATATGTTGTTGCCAAAGAATGACAAAGTCAATACCGGCGATGACCAGGTGTTCAGCTATAACCGCATCATGATCTTTATCGCCATTCTCATCGGTCTGCTGACGGCGATCACACAATACCTCAAATACAAAGGAACGACACGGGGCTGGCTGTTGAAGAAGATAGGTATACCTACGGTGGTTGCGCTCGTGCTGGCAATCCTCGTGGATGTTTTCGGCGGTATCCATTACGATCGATATGGCAACGGTTTTCTGGCGGCGATCTATCTTGCCATGTTCAGCTCGCTCTATGCGGTGATCGCCAATGCCGCGTATATCTGGGTCGGGATGCATGGGAAGCTGAGGGCGGCAGGTGGTTCGGTAGCGCATTTTGGATTTGGCTTGCTGCTGGTAGGTGTGTTGTTGTCATCGGCGAAGAAACAGGTGCTTTCGGTCAACACCACCGGCATCACCTTGAACTTTACGCCGGAGTCCAAGCAGGATCCCATGGAGAACCTGACGCTGCTCAAGGGTGCGAAGACGGATATGGGTAAGTACTGGGCCACGTACGAAGGTGACTCGATGAATGAGGCCCAGAAGACTAAATATTTCAAGATACATGTCGACAAAAAGGATGGCAGTGAGTCGTTTGACCTGTATCCCGATTTCCTGTTCAGCGTCAAGACACAAAATGAACCATCAGCCAATCCCGACAGCCGGCATTACTGGGATAAGGACATCTTTTCTTATATCACGGCCACCAACCCACAGGACCGGCAGGATACAGCCGCTTTCCGCAGCGCGGTGATGAAGATGCGGGATACGGCATATTATTCACGTGGCTATGTAGTGCTGGACTCGGTGGAGGTGAACCCCAATAACGGGAAGTTCCATTTCCGCCGGAATGATACGGCGCTCGTGGCGAAGGTCACTGTAGTAGGCCGTGACAGCATGCGCTACACCGCTTACCCTGCGTTCTATGTAAAGGACAATATGCCGCATTATATCAACGACACCGTGTTTGCGCAGGACCTGGCGTTGCGGTTCAATACGATCACCCCCGATCAGAAATTCGACATCGGCATCAAGGAGTCTACCGATATGGTACCCTTTATTGCGCTCAAAGTATTGGAGTTTCCACAGATCGCACTCGTCTGGCTCGGCACCATCATCATGGTCATCGGGTTTGTTATCAGTATTTTATGGCGCAGGCGTCAAACCATGCTGGCGAAGGCCTAGTTGCGCGGGTTACAGTTTTTTTGTAACTTGAGACGGTTATGCGCCCAAGGCTTTTAATATACCTCATGCTTTTATCCGTATCCCTTACCGGAGCGGCAGAAGCATTCGGTCAGACTAGCGATACGGCGAAATCCCATGCATTAGCGGCTTCCGACTCCGCGCTTCCCGCCGATATTGTCCGGCCCGTGTATGGCCCCAATGATACCATCATCGTCCCTGCAAAGATCTATGGCAATGAGCTGTTACCCGCGGGCAGCGGTGAATATACCTGGGTACATGCCCCCATGCCACCTGCCATGCGGCGGCGGTTGGAAGAGTGGACGCGGTTACGGAATGCGGTGTATGTGACCTATCCCTATGCACGCCGAGCAGGGATGATCATGAACGATATGAACGCCAAACTGGCGTTGTTGAGCGATGAAAGCCAGCGGAAAGCGTATATCCAAAGCCGGGAAAAAGAGTTAAAAAAGGAGTTCACCCAGCCGCTCGAGCAGCTCAGTATTTACCAGGGGAAGATCCTGATGAAACTGATCAACCGGCAGACGGGCAACAACTGTTACAATATTATCAAGGAATACAGGGGCGGTTTTACGGCGCGTTTCTGGCAGACCGTCGCCTTTTTCTTCGACAGCAATCTCAAGCAGCCATACGACCCCAAGGGGGATGACCAGGCGATCGAGCAGATCGTCGAGGAGGTCGAGCGGATGTATCATAGTTGAGCCCGCGTGAGCCGGGCGGAGGCGCATCACTGATCGCCCAGGTAGATCACGTGTGCTGCGATGCACACCCAGCGGCCTTTTCTTTTCTCATAGACATCGAGGTAGTCGGTTTTGCCATTGGTTTTTTTACCGCTGGCGTCAATGGTCGTGAATGCGGCGCGGGCATGGATATAGCCGAGGTTACCGACTACCTTCACCTCGGCCGTGTCAACGCGGGACGAGACGAAATGGATGGCGGGGGATGCCATACTACGCAGGCCGTCCTGTTTATACATGCGTTTTCCGGCGGGGTTGATAAGGACGAAGTCGTCGGCCCAGATGTGGCTGAGGGCGGCGGTGTCCTTTGTCATATAGCCATGGATCCAGGCTTCATTGAGCGCCTTGATGGCAGCAACATCGGCGGATTGGGCGTGGACGGTGACACTCGCGAAGAGGATAAGGGCGAGCAGCAGTCTCATAATTTCGTGATCTTTTCGATGAGACCGGTAGTAGAAAAACCGGGTATGATGGGGTTGATGACCACGCGGCCGCCGGCGGCCATGACCTCTTTAGCGCCGACGATGGTATCGAGGATATAGTCCCCGCCCTTGACGAGGACATCGGGCTCCACCAGCTTGATGAGTTCGAGCGGGGTATCCTCATCGAAGAGGACCACCGCGTCGACCATCAGCAGAGACGCTAGGACGGTAGCGCGGGCGTCCTGGTTGTTCACGGGGCGCAGCGGCCCCTTGAGACGACGGGTGGAGGCATCGGTGTTGACGCCGACTACAAGGTAGTCCGCTTCTCTGGCCGCATCGGAGAGCGAGGCGATATGTCCCTGGTGCAGGATGTCGAAGCAGCCATTGGTAAAGGCGACCGTCTTGCCCAGGATGCGCCACCGGCGAACTTGGTGGAGGAGCGAAGACCGGTCGTATATCTTATGCGGGATTATCTGCGGTTGTCTCATGCTGAACGATTTGAAAGTGTTGTTTCTTGTTGATACGCGGCAGCAGGATGAAGCTAATGGTGCCAAACAGGATAAAGCTCAGGAACTGACCGAACCAAAGTAGCCAGCCGAGCGCCTGGCCATAGGGCTGACCGGGGACATGATAGAACTCTACTGTCTTCTGGACGAGGAAGGGATAGATGCCGATCCCGCCGGGCGCGACGATCATGGCGATGCTACCCATGGCCAGCACGCTCAGCGCATCGATGATCGTTAGATGGCTGGTGGCGCTGATGGCGAAAAAGCCCATCCAGGTACTCAGGAGATACATGCACCAGATGCCTATAGTATAGACGAAGAACAGGGGTTTGTTCCGGACGTCTTTCACGCTGATGAGTCCGTGCCAGATGTTCAGGAAGATAGTGCGGATCTTCCGGATGGCGGCGATGTGCTGAAACCGTTTGAGGGCCCAGCGGCCTGCCAGGAAGAGGAACAGCGCGACGGCAGCGATGGCGGTGATCTTGATCCACGAGACCTGGCCGTTCTGATTACGGAAAAGCAGATCCGAATTACCCGCGGTGAGCGAATGGATGATATCGTATTGGAAGATCAGCGTGAGGCCGAAGACGGCGGCCAGACAGACGACGTCGAAGGCCCTTTCGGCTACGATGGTTCCGACGAGCTTATCTGCGGAGACTTTTTCATAACGGGCGAGGATGGTGCATTTGATCACCTCGCCAAGACGCGGGGCGCCGAGATTGACAAAATAACCGATCATGACGCCGAGGAAACAGTTGATGCGGGAGGGATCATAGCCCAGGGGCTGGATGAGCTGACGCCACCGGAGGGCACGGAGCCAGTGGCTGAGAAGCAGGAGACCGAGTACGGGCACCAGCAGCCAGTAATTGGCACGGTCGAGGGCGTCCTTAAGCTGCGTCCATTTTTTGGCGTCCATGCCTTTTAGACTAAGCCAAACAAAAAACGCTGCCAGGGCAGCGAAAAACAGGTATTGTAAGGCCGTCAGGATAGTCTTCTTCATAGGCCCCCAAGTTACAGTTTATTTCCTTCTTTTGGAAAAACGATGGAAGGTTTGAAGCGTTTTGCGGCTTCGAAATCCATGTGCGCATAAGAGATCACGATGACGATATCGCCCACTGCACCCTGACGGGCAGCGGGACCGTTGAGACAGCAGGTGCCGGAACCTCTTTTGCCCCGGATGAGATAGGTTTCGATGCGTGAACCATTGTTGACGTTGACGATCGTGACCTTTTCGTTCTCGATCATGTTAGCGGCGTCCATGAGATCTTCGTCCAGGGTGAGGCTACCAACATAGTTGAGATTGGCTTCGGTGATCACCGCGCGGTGAACTTTGGATTTTAGAATTTCAATGACCATGGGAGTGTGACATGCCTTTTTGATGGCGGCCGCAAAGTTAACAAATCTAATCACATCACGGTTTAAAGTTCCAAATTGTCGATGAGCCGCACCTCGCCCATAAAGGCGGCAATAAGGGCGACGGCTTTTGGCGCACCATCGCGCACCGGTTGGAGGGTGTTGCGATCGGCGATTGCGACATAATCGACCCGGAAATGGGCCTCTTCAAGCATTTTGGTGGCTTTTTCGACCAGTGGTGCCACAGGGCCGGGCCAATCCTGTCGGATTGTCTGCAGGGTCGCGTAAATGGCGGCAGCAAAAAAGCGCTGCTCCGGATCGAGCCGAACGTTGCGGCTGCTCATGGCAAGCCCGTCCGACTCCCGGACGATGGGGCAGGGGTGCAGGGTGGTGGGAAGCCCCATCAGGTGCAGCAGGCGTTGCACGACCATACACTGCTGGTAGTCCTTGCTGCCCATAAAGAGGTGTTGCGGCCGGACGATGTGCAGCAGGCGTTGCATGACCTGGCAGACTCCCTGGAAATGACCGGGCCGGAATGCGCCTTCGAGGACGGTCTCCAGGGAGCCGAGATCATAATTTTCGAGGTCGTTTGTCCCGGTGGGGTAGACCTCGCCGACCTGTGGAAGGAACAGGACATCGGTGCCAGCCTTCTCGAGCAAAACGATGTCTTTTTCGATAGTAATGGGATATTTTTGGAAATCCTTGGGGTCATTGAACTGCGTGGGGTTTACAAAGATGCTGCAAACCGTTAGGGACGTGGTTTTTTTTGATATGGTGATAAGTGAAATATGTCCTTGGTGCAGGGCTCCCATGGTGGGTACGAAACCAATGCTTTGACCGGCGGCCCGCTGTTTTTCAAGGTAGCCGGTGAGGTCGGCGGCGCGTTTAAATAGTATCATTTTATCGGTTTTGGTCCGCAAAACCGGCTGTAGCGCCGATGTTACAGAAAAAATTGTACCTTTGCAAACTATTTTGCTGTTAAGGTTTATCCAAGTTTGTTAAGGTTCGACTCAACAATTTTTAGAAAATAATGCTACAAAAGAAGCGAATTTTATTTATTGCCAACGAAATGTCTCCTTATTTAGAGTTGACGGAATTTGCGGAGATCGTCAACAAACTGGCAATTAAATCAAATGACAATGGGTTCGAGGTGCGTTGTATAATGCCGCGTTTCGGCGTAGTGAATGAGAGAAGACACCGGCTTCATGAAGTCGTTCGCCTGAGTGGGATCAATGTATCGGTGGATAACGACGATTTCCCATTGCAGATCAAAGTAGCTTCGTTGCCCAATGCCCGTTTGCAGGTCTATTTTCTGGACAACGAAGACCTCTTCAAACGGAAGTTCATTTTCCACGATGAGCAAGATAAATGGTTTGAAGACAACGGTTTGCGCACCGTTTTTTATTGCAAAGGGGCGCTGGAGACCGTGAAGAAGTTCGGCTGGCCGCCCGACGTGATCCATTGCAGCGGCTGGATGACCGGTTTGATCCCTCTGTATTTGAAAACGGTTTATAAGAAGGAGCCGGTTTTTGCGCACAGCAAATGTGTGTTCACGATCGGGCAGACTACCTTCAAAGAAAAATTAGGCCCTGACTTTCTGAAACTGGCAAATATTCATCCTTCTTTAAAAGAGAAAGACCTGGAGCCATTCAAGGAGGCCAACAATGTCGCCCTTTTCCGGGGGGGAGCCACTTATGCCGATGCGATCACTTTTGGAGCCGAAAAGGTGGACAAGAAGCTGGTCGAAGAGTTCGGGAAGATCCGTGGCAGAAAAGTCCTTTCTTTTAATGCCGAGTCCGATTTAACAGATTATTTGCAATTGTACATGGACTTGAGCAAATAAGGCCCTAAATTTGCGGCGATCGTGCAAATTTTGCGGCGATAAAATCGTAACTCATTAAGTTAATTTAACTCATTAATTCTCATCAAATCCTTTCAAAACAATGCCTTATTTATTCACTTCTGAGAGCGTAAGCGAGGGACATCCGGACAAAGTGGCCGACCAGATCTCCGATGCCCTGATCGATCATTTTCTGGCTTTTGATCCCCAGAGCAAGGTAGCTTGCGAAACCTTGGTGACTACCGGCCAGGTAGTGTTGGCAGGGGAGGTGAAATCTAAGGCGTACCTCGATGTTCAGGACATCGCTCGCGACGTGATCCGCCGCATCGGTTATACCAAGAGCGAATATATGTTCGAAGCCAATAGCTGTGGTATCTTCAGTGCTATTCACGAACAAAGCTCCGATATCAACCAGGGTGTTGACAAAAAGAAGAAAGAAGAGCAGGGCGCCGGCGACCAGGGCATGATGTTCGGTTATGCCAGCAACGAGACGGACGACTATATGCCGCTCGCACTCGACCTGGCGCACAAGATCCTGCTGGAACTGGCTGCGTTGCGTCGTGAGAACAAGCAGATCAAGTATCTGCGTCCCGATGCCAAGAGCCAGGTGACGCTGGAATATGACGATAACAACAGACCCGTACGGATCGACGCGATCGTGGTCTCCACGCAGCACGATGATTTCGATACGGAAGCCAAGATGCAGGCCAGGATCAAGAAAGACATTATCGAGATCCTGATCCCGCGGGTAAAAGCCAAGTATAAAAAATACGCCCGGCTTTTCAACGACCAGATCAAATATCATATCAACCCCACCGGCAAGTTCGTTATCGGCGGTCCCCATGGTGATACCGGCCTCACCGGCCGCAAGATCATCGTCGACACCTATGGCGGCAAGGGCGCGCATGGTGGCGGTGCTTTCAGTGGTAAAGATCCTTCGAAGGTCGACCGTTCTGCCGCCTATGCTACCCGGCATATCGCCAAGAACCTCGTAGCCGCCGGCGTTGCCGACGAGATCCTGGTTCAGGTATCCTACGCCATCGGTGTAGCGCAGCCGACGAGCATCAACGTGAATACCTACGGTACCGCAAAAGTGAAGCTTACCGACGGGCAGATCGCCAAAAAGGTAACGGAGCTGTTCGATATGCGCCCCTATTTCATCGAGACCCGCCTGAAGCTGCGCAATCCGATCTATAGCGAAACAGCTGCTTATGGACATATGGGCCGTCAGCCGCAGGTGATAGAGAAGACCTTTGTAAGCCCGGATGGGAAAGAGATCAAGCGCAAGGTGGAACTTTTTACCTGGGAAAAGCTCGATTATGTGCCCAAGGTGAAGAAGGCGTTTGGAATTAAATAGATTTTAGATCATACAAAAACCTCCCGCTTGCGGGAGGTTTTTTAATTTTATGGCATGAACCCGTGGAAAATTCTAAACCAGCGACAGATCTACGACAACCCCTGGATAGGGGTCACGGAATACGATGTGATCAACCCCGGCGGAGGAAAAGGTATCTATGGGAAGGTGCATTATAAAGGGCTGGCGATCGGGGTCGTCCCTTTGGATCATGAAGGTAATATCTGGTTGGTGGGACAATACCGGTTCGTGCTGGATCAATACAGCTGGGAGATCCCCGAAGGCGGGGGCGACCCTGCCGTGGCGCCGGTAGAGTCGGCCATGCGTGAGTTGCGTGAGGAGACGGGGCTGGTGGCCAGCGAATGGACATTTTTGGTGGAGATGCATTTGTCCAATTCTATAAGCGATGAACGGGCGCTGGTGTACCTGGCGCGGGGGTTGGAGCAGCATGAGGCGATGCCCGAGGAGACGGAGGAACTGGTAGTGCGGCGGGTGCCGTTCAACGAGGCCTATGAAATGGTGGAGCGGGGCGAGATCACCGATTCGATGTCTGTGGCGGGAATACTCAAAGTGAAATTATTATTGGTTACGGGACAATTGACCTTTTAAACATGAAGAAAAGCCAGCTCATTATTGGCCGCCAGCCGCTGATCGAAACGATCCGGAGCGGCCGTGCCGTAGACAAGATCCTGTTGCAGCGGAATACGGCAGGGGAATCGATCGCGGAGATCCGCGAACTGGCACGGGAGTATAATATCCCGGTACAGGTGGTGCCGGTGGAGAAACTGGGGTCGCTAACGAAGGCGAATCACCAGGGCGTCATTGCCTTTGCTGGTTTGGTGCAGTATATGGACCTGCAGCAGGTGATCGATCATGTGGTAGCGGGTGGACAGCTGCCGTTGTTCGTCATGTTGGATGGCGTCACCGATGTCCGGAATATCGGGGCGATCGCGCGGACGGCGGTTTGTTGCGGGGCGCAGGCGCTGGTGATCCCGGACAAAGGGGTAGGGGCTTTAAACGAGGAAGCCATGAAGTCTTCCGCGGGGGCATTGGAGCGGATCAACGTCTGCCGGGTGCCGAGCCTCCTGAAGGCCGTAGATACGCTGCATTTGAATGGCATCAAGGTCTTTACAAGCGAAATGCGGACAGAACGGAAGGTCTTTGAACTACCTCTGGCCGAACCTTGTTGTATCGTGATGGGGAGTGAGGATAAGGGAGTACAGCCGTATATAAGGAAGGCGGCCGATGAATTCTTCTCGATACCCATGGCGGGGGATTTCGATAGCCTCAATGTTTCGGTCGCGGCAGGTATTATTTTATATGAGGCGATGAAAAAACGAAGGCTATGATAACACTCGTCGAATGCCCGCGGGACGCTATGCAGGGATGGCCGCATATCATCCCTACGGAGAAGAAGATCGAATATCTTAATAGTCTATTGAACGTCGGATTCGATGTGCTGGATTTCGGCAGCTTTGTCTCACCAAAGGCGATCCCGCAGATGGCCGATACCGCCGAGGTGTTGAGCGGGTTGGAATGGGCCGGGTCGCGGACGAAGCTGCTGGCCATCGTCGCCAATTACCGGGGAGCGGACGAAGCGGCATCGTTCGATGCGGTGCGTTATCTGGGTTTTCCTTTTTCGATCAGCGAGACCTTTCAGTTACGGAATACGAATAAGACCATCGACGGAAGCTTTGGCACGGTGGAAGAACTGGTAGAGCTTTGTGCGATGCGGGGGAAGGAGTTGGTGGTCTATTTATCCATGGGTTTTGGCAATCCGTATGGTGAGCCCTGGAATGCCGCAATCGTTTATCAATGGGCTTCGGCGCTGGCCGGTCTGGGAGTAAAGACGCTTTCGCTCGCCGATACCGTGGGGCTGGCAACGCCGGAACGGGTGTTCGAAGTCACCAGCTATTTGATCCGCGAATTGCCGCAATGTACCATCGGAGTGCATCTGCATTCGACGCGTCATAATCGAATGTCGAAGATCGATGCGGCTTTGCAAGCAGGTTGTCTGCGGTTCGACGGCGCTTTAAAGGGGATTGGCGGCTGTCCCATGGCCGGCGATGAGCTGGTGGGGAATATGGATACCGAATGGATGATCGGGCATTTTAAGCACAAAAAGATTTTGCCGGCTTTAAATGAAGCGGCGTTAGCCGAAAGCCTGCGGCTGGCCGGGGAGGTATTTGTCTAATGGAATTTCAATTGCCGATATCGCTCGGGTCTTTGCCACAGCCTATCCGCTACGGCGATAAGATCCTGTTGACGGGTAGCTGTTTTACCGAACACATAGGTGACGCCTTGCAGGACTGGAAGTTCGACATCCTGCAGAACCCCAATGGGATACTTTTCGACGTTGCGTCCGTGGCATCGAGTCTGCTTTCTTATATTCAACCACGAATTTATACCGTAGATGACCTGATCTTTCTCAATGAGTTGTGGCAGAGCTGGCAGCATCACAGTATTTTTTCGGGGACGGATCGCGACGCTGTGGTAGCCTCGATCAATGCCTCGCAGCAGCGGGCGCATGCTTTCCTCAAGGAGGCGGACTGGTTGATCATTACGCTCGGGAGCGCGTTCTCTTATCGGCTGGCGGAGGGCGGAAAGGCGGTAGCCAACTGTCATCGGGCGCCGGGAAAGACCTTCGTCAAGCACCTGCTAACGATTGAAGAGATACAAACGGCGCTGGATGGCTGTCTCTATCAGTTGCGCTATTTCAATCCGAAACTAAAAATCCTCTTTACGGTAAGCCCTGTGCGGCATATCCGCGATGGGGTTGTCGAGAACAACCGCAGCAAGGCGCGGTTGCTGGAATCGGTGCATCACCTGGTGGAAAAGTTCGACCGGCTTTATTATTTTCCGGCCTACGAGCTGGTGATCGATGTCCTGCGCGACTATCGTTTTTATGATATCGACATGGTGCATCCCAATTATCCCGCGACGCAGTTCGTGCTGGAGAAATTTACCGAATATGGTATCGAGCCTGCGGCGCGACCGTTGATGGAGGAACTGCGCAAGCTGGTGATGGCGCGGCGGCATCGCCCGTTACATCCTGCCACCGAGGCACATGCCCGGTTCCGGCGGGAGCAGTATGAAAAAGCCGCCGGGCTGGCGCGACGTTTCCCGTTTTTGGATCTATCGCAGGAGCTAAACTATTTTTCTGAAACATGACGAAGTCGAGTACGCAGGCAGAGGCTATTCTTGCATTTTATAAGTGGTTGAAGCCGCGGTTTGCGCTGCCGGCAGGCATCTCGATCATGAATCCCTATAAGGATGCCGAAGCCTGGACCGTGGCAAGTGAATTTTACCGGAAATATTACAACGATACCAACGCCCGCTGGTGGATCTTCGGAATCAACCCGGGACGGCATGGGGCCGGTGTTACGGGCGTGCCTTTTACCGATCCGGTACGGCTGGCGGAGCTTTGCGGCATCGCGAATGACTGGCCAAAAAGGGCGGAACTTTCTGCCCAATTCGTCTATCAGATGATCGACGCATACGGCGGTATTGCAAAGTTTTACGGCAACTATTTCATTACGGCGGTTTCGCCGCTGGGATATGTGCGGGATGGCAAGAATCTCAACTATTATGACGACAAGGAACTGCAGAGGGATTGCGAACCTTATGTGCTTTCCTGTATCCGAAAGCAGCTCGAGACCATGCCTACCTATGACGTTTGTTATTGCTGGGGCGAGGGCGAGAACTTCAAATACTTCAGCAAGCTGAACGCGAAACATGGGTTCTTCAAAGAGATCGTGCCATTGCCACATCCGCGGTTCATTATGCAATACCGGCGCAGGCGGGTGGGGGAATATGCGGAACTATATGTGAAAAGTTTTCGGGAGCATGAGAAGGCGGCGGGGAGCCGATGAGCCGGCGCTAGTGCATCCGGTCGCCGCGGACTTCGAGGGTCGACATCAACCCGGCTTCATAAGCCAGCCACTCGGCCCAACGTTTACGGACGGTCTCTTTGTCGACATAGCTTTCGGCGAGCTCGATGAACAAATGATAATGACCGGCCTCGCTTTCCATAAAACGACGATAGAATTGGCGGAGATAGGCATCGTCGAGCCCCTCGCTGAGGCGTTTGAACCGTTCGCAGCTGCGGGCTTCGATGAGGGCGAAGATCAGCAGCCGGTCGAGAAAGCGGGGTTCTTCGCTGCCGCCCTTCCGTTGGAACTCCATCAATTTATTTACGTATTCGTCTTTGCGTTGGGGACCCAGGTTGAGCCCTCTTTTGTCCAACTCGGCGAGGACGAGCCGGAAATGGCCCCATTCTTCCGTAACGATGGGGCTTAATCCTTCCACGAGACGTTTTTTCGCGGGATAGCGCTGGATGAGGGAGATGCAGCTGGTGGCAGCTTTTTGTTCGCACCAGGCATGGTCGGTGAGGATGTCTTCGAGGGAGATCGCGGCGAGGTCGACCCAGCGTGGGTCGGTGGGGAGCTGGAGGCCTAAGATGTTCTTTGGAGCGGGCGCGGTTTCCATGGGGCGAAATTATGCGTATTTTCCCGGAAATTTTCACTATGCGGGACGAGGATTTCTTAAGCATGAAATTGAAGGAGCGCGAGACGCAGGATGCATTGCGGCGGTTGCGGCTGCCGGAAGGTAAGGTGGACCTGTGTTCGAACGATTACCTGGGAGTCGTCCGAAACGGCTTGCTGGAGCAGGAGGAGCCGATGACAGACGCGCACGGTAGTGGCGGGTCGCGGCTGCTGGCGGGGAATTACGAGCTGATCGAGAAGACGGAGCGGACGATTGCAGCGTTTCACGCAGCGCCGGTGGCATTGATCTATAACTCGGGATATGATGCCAATCTGGGCCTGCTGAGCAGTGTCCCGCAGCGGGGGGATGTGATCCTGTATGACTCGTTGAGTCATGCGTCGATCCGGGATGGTATCCGGCTATCCCTGGCGCTGGCGTATGGGTTTGCACACAATGATTTGCAGGAGCTGGAGAAACGGCTGCGCACGGCGCGGGACGCGGGAGGCACGGGAAAGACCGTGTTTATCGTCACGGAGTCCGTGTTCTCGATGGACGGGGACATGGCGCCGCTACGGGAAATGGCGGAGCTCTGCCGGCAATTTGACGCACAACTGATCGTTGATGAGGCGCATGCCACGGGTGTCGTGGGACCGAAGGGCGAAGGGCTGGTGCAGGAGCTGGGCCTGGCGGACGAATGCTTCGCGCGTGTCCACACCTTTGGCAAGGCGGTAGGGTGTCATGGCGCCGCTGTTCTGGGCAGCACGTTGTTGCGGGATTATCTGATCAATTTTTCGCGTTCGTTCATCTATACCACCGCTTTGCCACCATCGAGTGTGCGGGCTATCGCCCGGGCCTATGCGCTACTGCCGCGGCTCGATGAGGAACGCGAACGGCTGCGGCTCCTGATCGACATGTTCCGGCAGACACCGATCGGCTGGGAGCGGTTCGACAGCAGCACGCCCATCCAGGTGGTGATCGTGCCGGGTAATACGGCGGTAAAAGCATTGGCCGATCGGTTGCAGGGCGCGGGACTCGACGTGCGGCCGATCCTTTCGCCGACGGTAGAAAAGGGGAAGGAACGGCTGCGGATCGTGCTGCATACATTCAATACGGAAGAAGAGATCGAAAAGCTGACACGCCTGCTGGCATAGGGGACGAGGTCGTTGTGGTGAGCAAGGCCAAGGCTTCGGAAAATGAATAAGCCGGCCCATTATGTGAGACCGGCCTATTGTCTATCTGAACCACCTGAACGCTCACAAAGTTGCGGCAATCGTGGGTCCCGGACAATACCATTTTATGGTAATTTTCGCCAGGGGGTTATGGGGAAAAGTACCCCGTGGCGAAAATTCATGTTTGATGGGCCTTCGGCCAGCCTACCACAGATAGGCTTTTGCTCTTAGTAGAATACAGTATCCGCGCGGGTAGCCGGGGAATTTAGAAAAATAGCCTATTTTTAGCCGCGAAAAAAAACGCGATGCTGGTATGAGAATTCTTCCCTTCTTTCTTTCCCTTCTTGTTACTGTCGGTTTGGTGTACTGTCTCGACAGACCTTGGGGCCAGACGCCGGTAATGGGGCGTTTCCTGAGCCCGCAGCATGGGTTCTGGCAGAACGCCGAGCCGACGGACCAGGATTACGACGGGCGGATCAAGCTGCCGGGGCTGAGGGCGAAGGGCGAGGTGTATTTCGATGAGAACCTGGTCCCGCATGTCTTTGCGGCCAACCGGCGGGATGCCTGCTATATCGAGGGTTATCTGCATGCGCGGTTCCGGCTATGGCAGATGGAGTTCCAGACCTTTGCCGCCGCGGGGCGGATCAGCGAGGTGCTGGGGCCGGGGACGAATAATGGTTTTATAAAATACGACCGGGGCATGCGCCGCCTGGGGATGATAACCGCCGCCAGGCATGCGCTGGAGGCCGTAAACGAAGACCCCGAGACGAAGGCGGATTGCGATGCCTATACGGCGGGCGTCAATGCCTATATCAGCGGGCTGACCGCCAGCGGGCTCCCGCTGGAATATAAGCTCCTGAACTATGCGCCCGAGCCCTGGAGCAATCTCAAGACCATGCTTTTCGTCAAATACATGGCCTTCGACCTGGCTGGCGCGGACAACGATTTCCCGATGACCAACGCCAAAGCCTTCTTTACCAAAGAACAATTTGCACTGCTCTATCCCGAGATCCAGGACAGTGTCGACCCCGTGATCCCGAAAGGCACGCGCTTCGAAACCCCCCATTTCCGGCCCAAACCGCCGGCTACCGTCGACAGCCTGTATCTCAACAGTACGACTACGGTCACGGATATGGAGAAACTGCCGGACCCGGATAACGGGAGTAATAACTGGGCCGTAAGCGGCCGGAAGACGTTGAGCGGTAAGCCGATCCTTTGCAACGATCCGCATCTGAGCCTCACGCTTCCCAGCATCTGGTACCAGATGCAGATCCATACCCCGGATTATAATGTCTATGGGGTAAGCTTTCCGGGTGCACCTTATGTGATCATCGGCTTCAACGACGACTGCGCATGGGGTATCACGAACTCGGAGCGGGATGTCCGGGATTATTATACGATCAAATTCAAGGACGAGACGCGAAAGGAATATTGGTTCAATGGCGCGTGGAAAGAAGCCACTCAACGGGTAGACACGATCCTCATCAAGGGCCGGGCGCCGTTGTACGATACGGTGGCGACCACGGTCTTCGGTCCGGTGCTGTTCGACCCCACCTATACCGGTTTCTCCGACGAGGCAAGCAACAAGAGCTATGCCGTATGCTGGAAGCCGGCGCATCCATCGGACGAATTGAAGACCTTCCGAAAACTACAACAGATCCGTAATTATTCGGACTATAAAGACGCGATAAAGACCTTCGAGACCCCGGGGCAGAACTTTGCCTTTGCCGATAAAGCCGGTGAGGTAGCGCTCTGGCAGCAAGGCGCTTTCCCCGCCAAGTGGAAGGAACAGGGGCGGTTCGTGATGCCGGGCGAGGACAGCTCCTATATGTGGCAGGAAGACAGCATCCCGATGGAAGAGAATCCCTATATGCTGGCCACGGACGACAACCGTGGTTTTGTGAGCAGCGCCAATCAGCTCCCGGTGGACACCACCTATCCGTATTACCTGGGTATTAATTTCCCGCCGTATCGGGGACTATACATCAATCGAAGGTTGAACAATATCAATAGTATCACACCGGCGGATATGATGTCGCTGCAAACGGATAATCATGATGTTTTTGCTGAAATGGCCCGTCCGCTGTTGTTGCGGAATATCGAGGACCTGCGGCTCAACGACAATTCGCGGGCGGCGGAGCGGCTCGTCGAGGACTGGAATTTGAACGACGACCCCGACGAGGAGGCACCGGTGATCTTCAACTACTGGTGGAACCATCTGCAGCATGATATCTATGACGACGAGTTCAGCAAGACGAGCCTGCCGTTGAAGCGGCCGTTCGAAAGCACGCTGCTGGAGGCTTTGTTGAAGGATACGGCCTATCCCTTTATCGACGATGTCAACACGCCGCACAAAGAGACGCTGCCGGAAGTGGTCACCACGGCGTTCCTCCAGGCGATGAACGATGTGGCGGAAGCGGCGAAAGAAGACAAGCTGACTTGGGCTAAGAATAAAGACACGTGGATCCGCCACAATCTGCGATTGGCTGCGCTTAGCCGGCCGCATCTGCCCATAGGCGGCGGGGTACACTGCATCAATGCGGCCAAACCGCTGCATGGTCCCAGCTGGCGGATGATCGTGCAGCTGACTACGCCTACGGAAGCGTATGGCATCTACCCGGGTGGCCAAAGCGGGAACCCCGGAAGTCCCTACTACGATACCTTCGTCGACAAATGGGCGGCGGGCAAATACAATACCCTTTGGATCATGGAGCCGGGCGATGTGAAGAACCAGCACGTTAAATGGGTGATGGATTTCTCCGGGAATTAAAAGAATAAATGCATTCGATATGATAGCTAAATTTATTGTGACAACGGTGCTCATCGCCTTACTGAGCTTTATCAGCGGGTTATTCCTGCCCTGGTGGACGATCGCCGCGGCAGCGTTTATCGTCAGCGCGCTGATCCCCCAGCAGCCGCTGGTCGCTTTCCTGGCAGGGTTCCTGGCGCTCTTCCTGTTATGGGGCGGGATGGCGCTTGTCATCGACCTGGCCAATGGGAGCATCCTGAGCACCCGGGTGGCCGGTATCCTTCCTTTACATGATTCTTCGTGGGCGCTTGTCCTGGTCACCGGACTGGTGGGCGCCCTGGTGGGTGGGGGAGGATCGCTGACGGCCTCGTATCTGCAGAAACGCAAGCCAAGGGCTAAAATGAAGTAGGTGTATGCTACGGTTGTTGACAGTGTTGATCGTTTTAAGCTTGTATGGGACGGCTTATGGTGCCAGGGTGACCGGCCATGTGCGTGATGAGAAAGGCAACCCGCTGGGGTATGCTTCGCTGACGGTCAAGGGCACGACACGGGGTGTCACCGCGGGCGGTGATGGCGGATACAGTATCGAATTGGCGCCGGGCGAATACACGCTGATGTGTCAATACGTCGGGTATGCCCGCGAGGAGAAAAAGATCAGGGTCGGGCGTGACGGCCTGGTAGTCGATTTCCAGCTCTCGCGGCAGCAGCTTTCCATGGAGGCAGTGGTAGTGCGGCCGGGCGGTGAAGACCCGGCATATGCCATTATCCGGCATGCTATCAAAAAACGCAAGGATTATGAGAACCCGCTCGACTCCTTTACCTGCGAGGCCTATATCAAGACCCTGGCGCGCACCCGCAGCCTGCCCAACCGCATCTTTGGCCAGAAGATCGAAGCGCAGAATAAAAAGGACATAGGCGTCGACTCTGCCGGCAGAGGGATCATCTTCCTCTCCGAGTCGCTGACGAAGATCTCGTACAAACGACCGAACAAGATCAAGCTGGAGGTTCTGTCCGGCCGGGAAAGCGGGAGCAATGGTTTTGGGTTTACCATTCCCACCTTCATCAATTTCTACAACAACAATATCAATGCACTGGGGGATCAAATGAATCCGCGTGGGTTTGTGTCGCCCATCGCCGAGGGGGCGCTGAATTATTACCGGTATAAGTTCCTGGGAAGCTTTTTTGTCGACGGACAGGAGGTCAATGAGATCCAGGTGATCCCTCGGCGGAAATATGAGCCGCTGTTCAGCGGGAAGATCGATATCATGGAAGGGAGCTGGCGGATCTATAGTTTGGATCTGAAGCTGGTGAAGGAACAGCAGCTGGAGATATTGGATACCCTGGAGATCAGGCAAATTCACGCGCCTGTGGTCACGGCCGGGGCCGGCAAACATTCCCGGGCCGGTGACGAGGTTTGGCTTGTAAAGAACCAGGTGATCGATTTTTCGCTAAAATTTCTGGGGGTCGACCTGGTAGGGAATTTTCTGAATGTCTATAACAACTACGACATCGCGCCGGTATTCAGGCGGAGGTTCTTCAACAATGTGTTGATGCGCTACGACACCGCGGGCAACAAGAAGGCCAAGGCGTATTGGGATAGCTTGCGGCCCGTACCGCTGGAACCGGATGAGGTCGTGAACTACGAGACACGGGACAGCATTTATGAATACAATCGCGACTCGATGGGCACGCGTAAGAACCGGGACTCGTTGTTGAAGAAGCAGGGGTCTGTCACCTTCGGGCAACTGTTCTTTACCGGTTTCGACCGCAGTGATTTCCGGCAGCCGCGGCCCTTGCATTATTCGATGGACCCGCTACTGGGCAAGATCAATTACAACACGGTGGAGGGCATTGTCGCCGAATGGAAGGGTACGGTGCGGCGGGAGCTGCGGGGTGGCCTCGGGGAGCTGAGCTTTACCCCTCATCTGCGGTATGGCTTTCACAATACCCGGCTGAACCCCTGGGCAGAGCTGTCGTTGATGCGACGGAATTTTTCGCGGAAGCCTGACGGCCCGGCGGGAGAAGAGGATGAAAGCTCGACACGGATGCGTTGGACGCTGGCCGGCGGCCAGACGGTTTCGCAGTATGATCCCGATGATCCAATTCACGAATGGGTCAACACCTTATACACGTTGTTGGATAAGCGCAATTACGAAAAGCTCTATGAGAAATATTTCGTGTCTTTGCAGGCGGCCAAGCGATTCGATAACGGGATACGGTTGAACGTACAGGGCAGTTATGAGGACCGGTTCGGCATCGCCAACACGACGAATTGGTCGCTGATCAAATTCCCCGGCAGGGCGTTTACGCCGAATTATCCCGTGGAGCTGCCTTTCTCGCAATTTCCCAGACACCAGGCGGTGCTCACCACGGTGCATTTCGAGTATCAGCCCGGGCAAAAATTTGTCGAATTTCCGAATGCCAAGATCTCGCTTGGCTCGAAATACCCCACGTTTGCCCTCGATTATACCAAGGGGTGGAGCGGCGTACTGGGAAGCGATGTCAATTTCGACAAATGGCGGTTCTCGGTGTGGGACAATATGAACTTTAAATTGCTGGGCGAGATGCGATACCGGCTCGCCATCGGCGGGTTTTTAAATACGGCGCGGGTGTATAGCCCGGACTATCAGCATTTCAACGGCGACCAGACCATCGCCGCGAGCGAATACCTGAACAGCTTCCAGCTGGCTCCCTATTATGCCCTGAGTACTACGGCGTCATTCTATGCCACAGGGCACCTCGAGCATCATTTCAATGGGCTGCTGACCAATAAGATCCCCCTTTTCCGGCGGCTGAAATGGAATCTGGTGGGTGGTGTCAACTCGTATTATGTGCGATCTGACAACCATTATGAGGAAGTTTTTGGGGGATTGGAGAATATTCTCAAGATATTTCGTGTAGATGTTGTTACCTCATGGCGGGATGGGCGATATTATCAAACCGGTGTGCGGATTGGGGCGGGGGGGATCTT
>JAICXX010000358.1 GCA_025934485.1 Chitinophagaceae bacterium | reverse complement strand
GACACCGCCGATGAAGCCGTGCCCCCCTGTGTAGCGATATAGATGGCCCCGCCCTCGGACCCGTTCGAAGAAACCGTATCGCCGCCAAACGTGCTGCCCGTAATGGTAAGCGAGCCGGCTTCGCTACTTTGCAAAAAGTAATAGATCGCCCCGCCGCTCCCCTTGTGATCCGAGCAATTCATAAAAGTACAATTGGTGACGGTAAAGACGCCGCCACCCTCCATCGCTACCGCGCCGCCATTACTCACCCCCACCGTCGCGTTCGAATTCTGCGTCGAATCGTTGATAAACGAACAATCCTGCAGCACCGTGCTATTCGATGGGCCGCCGGCCTGGATGGCGCCGCCGCCGATGGCATCGCTGCTCAACGCCCCACCCTCGAACGTTACACCCGAGATCATGATATTGACGTTGCTGTTTAAAGACTGATTGATGTTAAAGATCCGGTCCGCGGCACTTCCGGGCGCCATTTTGATGATCGTCTGGCCGGCGCCGGCCCCCGTGATCGTTATCGTCTCCGGCACCGATCCAAAAGTGATCGACCCCAGCGTCAGCGTATAGGTCCCGGCGGCTACCGTGATCGTGCTCGTACCGCCAAGATCGGCCGCTTCTATCGCGCCACGTAACTGACTCGTCGTAGCATCGCCATCCGTCGTATTGTTGACGGCGTACTGTGCAGAAACCCCAAAGGACCGAAGCGAAAGCACGACAAAAAGCAGTAGATTTAGTCTCATACGATAAAATTTAGGTTACCACCGCAAAATAGGTATCAACCATGCGGCGGAAATTCACCCGCCACACAAATACCGATGGTGGTCACCAGGTAGGACATGAGGTTATTATGCGGCAAAGTGCCGCCCGTCGAACCTATCAGTGCGGGATTCAGCGCCTGGGGATTCGTCATCTGCGAAGCAAAATAGTTCGGCGCCGGCTTCGCGTTCTCGGGGCCGGACCACACCTTGCCGCCGGGGGTCTGGCTCACCGGTTTGGTCGTAGCACTGGGGTTGTGGCTATGCATCGCCAGTTGTGAAATGTTCAGCGGCACCTGCGCCTCGCCCCCCGTCTCGCCAAGCACCCGTGGTGAGAGCCCATTGCCCTGACCCGAATGCATAGGCGATATCCCGCCAAGATCGGGTAACTGAAAAGTACTCACGCCATTTCCCCCGTACGTCGTACCAAGCAGGGAAAAAAGCGCGGTATTACGCTGGATCGGCAGAACCTGCCCATTACAGCTGATAAAATCCCGGGGTGCAAAGCCACACCCGAACATCGTAATCTCTCCTACGTAAGGCATAGAAATAGTATTAAATGGTTAAGGACGGGTCGGGAAGATCCCGGTCAAGGAAATACAAATATTAAGGGTTAAAAAGGGAGACATATTCTGATGCGGCACGCCCAGCCCCGCTGTCATCAGCGCTTTGGGTGCCATCGTCTGAACGAGATGCGAACCATAAGGCGTAAAACCCGTATTCGATGCCCAGTTATTACCAGCCGCTATATTCTTGTCGGGCGAGTTCGAGCTCGCGCTGGCGGCATGGTTGTGCAGCGGCATCTCGGGGATGGTAAGCGCATGTTGCGACTCACCACCGGCCTGACCCCAGACATAGCCGGAATTATTCCAGTTCATCGGCACCCTGCCCCGGAAATCGGGCAGATTGAAATAAGTCCTTCCATCCCCGCCAAACGTGGTCCCCAGCAATTGGAACAACGCCGTGTTCGAAGCGATGGGAAGCGATTGTCCATTACACTGCGCCCATCCCCTGGGAGCAAAATTGAAACTAAAGATGCGGATCTCTGAGAGATATTGCATGACTATCGGCTTTTAAAGATGATTAATTTTCGGCGCCATATTCAGCCGCGACCTCAAAAGGTTGCGGTGGCGTAGGAAAAATCCCCGCCCAGGCGATGATGAAATTCACACAGAGAAAAGGCGACATGTTATCGTGCGGTTTACCCTGACCGGTAACGCTGATACCCAGGTTGCTCATCTGCTGCATAAAGGTGATCTCGTCGGCGTATACATTGGCCGTCGTCACCTGTCCCCAGGCAAGCCCCTTCGGCGTGTCACTGCCACCTGTATCCGAAGCCTGAACGGTATGGCTATGGGCAGGCAGGTTGAGCTCGAGCAAGCTAACCTCCTCCAGGCCGCCGGTTTGGGCAAGGGCATAATTGCCGCCAACATGAATAGGCACCCTACCACGCAAGTCGGGCAGCATGAAATTGGATTGGCCGTCCCCGCCGTAGGTCGTCCCGATCACGGAAAAAAGGGGGATATATTCGCTAATGGGGAGTGTCTGGCCGCTGCAGAAAAAAAATCCACTGGGCGCAAAATTACCGCCGAACATCCGGATCTCTCCGATAAGAACGTCGTCGGGCATAGCAGGCGTTTCTGGCATAGCTTTTAGGTTTACTGGTTAATAGGACCCAAAACTAGCCCGAAAGCCCCCGCCACCAGGGCCGATGTATGTAAACAGCAGGAATTTGTATGTGAATGGCCCCTACCTGAAGTAAAACTTGTTCAGGAAATCCTCCCGATAATTCCTGCCGAGCGGCAGCGAAAGCTTCCCGATCCATATCTCCCCATCCGAAAACGAAGACATGCGGTCGATATTCACCGCATAACTGCGATGGATCCGCACCAGCTTTTTAAATTGGATCTTCTCCAGCAGCTGTGCGAGCGAGACCCGCAAAGCAAACTTCCGCTCCGGCGTATACAGTTGCACGTAATTATTGTCCGCCTCGAGATAAAGGATATCCTGTAACGCGATCTTCACAAACTGCACATTGTTCTTCACAAAGATGCTGTCCTCCAGCTGCAGGATCATCTCCTTATCCGCCCCCGCCGCACTTCCTCTGGATTCAAAAGGAATAACCGCCGCCCCGCCAGTCCCCGCGCTAGCCGCAGCTCCACCAAGCACCGCCCCCCGCGCCACCGCAAAATTCGCGAGCGCCAGCTCGATGGCGATCCGCACATTCGGCATACTATACGGCTTGGACAAAAAGGCCGCCGGATGAGTCCCCTTCACCCGCTCCACCGTCTTCGCATCCGTCAACGCACTCAGATACACGATAGGCACCGCCCGCAACCGTATCAGCTCCGCCGCCGTGTCGACCCCATCCAGCCGCCCGCGAATATGAATATCCATCAACACAATATCGACCACCTCCCGCGAAAAGATGGCACGAGCCTCCTCGAATGTATCGGCAATGCCCGCCACCCGATAGCCATCCCGCTCCAGTCCCGCGGCCAGCTCCAAAGCGATCAGTTGCTCGTCCTCGACTATCAATATATTGATCTGCATAAGCAATTAGGCCGCCGCCTCCTTCGGTATCGTGATCGTGATCTCCGTCCCCGCCAT
>JAICXX010000257.1 GCA_025934485.1 Chitinophagaceae bacterium | reverse complement strand
TGGACTGATTACTGACTCTCCTTTGGGGTATCATGCAGCCGACAATACAATGAGGGCTGCGGCCCCTTTTGGCGGAGGTGTACCCGGTTCAAATACGCAGATTATCTATAATAATTCCGGCGCCTTCGGAGCCAGTTCCAATCTTGGTTTCGATGCATCGAGAAGTCTTTTCTACGTCGATACGGCCGCATATACCCTGACCAACGCTCAAACCCGGATATCTGATATATGGGTAGGTGGCGCGGCAGCAAATAACATGAACTTGTTCGACAATATGAAGTATGCCAGCGGATGGACAAAACCAAACGCGGGGTATTCGGAAGGGTTCAATTTTTTTAACGGGCAAGTAGCTTTTTCCGATAACCCGACCACATCCGCCGGGTCTTTCACTCCCCAATGGGTAATGAAAACTGACGACCTTGGTTTCGTGGCGATGGGGGGTAAGAGCATTTCGCTGACGCATGGATCGTACACTGGCGCTACGATGTGGGTAAGCCCTGATTCTATTATGATCACAAAACCAGGGACTGGTACGTCTGCGATGCCCCTGTTGGCGTGGAATACCTCGACGAACAGAGTAGACACCGTCAGCCAAGGAAGTGTTGGGGGCGGTTCAGGGGGCATATACGTGCCAACTCTTACCGGGATAAATTTTGTCACCAGCGTAACTGCGGATTCCGCAACGTGGTCTAGGAGCGGGAACACGGTAACCGTATACGGGTCGATGACAGTTACCGCTTCGGCCAATAATTCGCAGGTCAATATTTCGGTCACTCTTCCGGTCGCATCCCTTTTGAATGGCGGCCATGCTTGTTGGGGGATGGGATCGACGGCGGCTGGAAATGGGACAGGAATAACCGTTACCACCTATTCGACGAATCATATCGCGGAACTATCCTATGCTTCGGGAGCGGCGGCGTCGGGGATTCCGATAGTTCTTCAGTATTCATTTCAATACCAAATTCAATAAGCATGAAACGCATCCTATATATAGCCTTACTGCTGCTGGTCGTTTCGGCAGAGATTGCCTTTCTTATACCGAGCAAAAAGCGGCTGGTGATTGTGGTATTGCCGGATAAAACCTCCTACAAAACCGACTACTGGACGACTGGTGGGCCACCCCCCAATGAGATCGCTACAGGCGAGTATTATCACCTTGCCAGGCGCAACGACTCTGTCTTCGATATCTCCAATGGCATTCCCATCTACTTAGCCAATAACGCCATCCACATTGGCTGCGGGGCGCACAATGCATACTATATCGATGCCAGCCACGTCGCACACATTGAAGGCAGCAACGGATCTGGCGAGCAGGGCACAAAGAACACGATTGGAAATGATAACGCCTATGGCTTCCAGACAGTCACAACGGATAGCAGCGGAATAACTACCCTTCACTTTTCTGATATCAAGTTCGGCCAAGCGCACACCGCCTATACGGGTACCCAATCGTTTTGGTTCACCGTTGGTCTGAATTACGATGATAGCACACTTTGGGCGGCGGGGATGCTTTACGGTGGCCGATGCGGTAACGGAACGGCATGCGCAATGGCCTCGCCCGGATTTGTTAAAGTTCCGATACCAGGCGGAAAGAAAGTTATACAGATTCAGGTGAGTTGGGGCATCACAGCGCTGTGCTCCGATGGCACAGTATATACTTGGGGTGCAGGCGACGGCGGAGTCGATGGGTCGATTCTTGGTCAAGGTAGTTCCCCAGTTTTCAACACTCCAACACAGATTTCACTTCCTGCTGCCGCTAACCGAATAGCAGGAGGAGGGTTAGTCAGCTATGCGGTAATTCCCAGTCTCAACAAGCTCTATATGTGGGGGTCCGTCAATCACTCGCTTTACCAGACCCTCAACTCCGGAAATACCCGTGTTCCGATCGACATCACCACGAACCTCGGGTTCTCGCCTAATAACATTATGGAGATGAAGGTCAACGACGGACCTACAACCTACTGCGTCCTGAATGATGGGACACTTAGAGTTTGGGGTGGGAGAGAGCAAGGCGAGCTGGGCGACGGGACGATTATCGACTATTCCCGTTATGGCGGCTTTCCCCTTCCTTACGGATCGGGTTACCCCCCTGCAACAAAGCTGTACTATCACTACGATCAAGGCTATAACGAGACCGGTGCGGGCGTATCCGTGGTGATCCAGGTATTGCCGATCAATCCTACGCACGGCAAAACGAACTGGCTCCATGTCAACACTAACGCCTGCGGATATTGTTATCAGGCTTATTTCATGGACGCCAATGGGAATATCTATTTCTGCGGTCGAAATAAGGCCGCCTTATGCAACGGTATCCTCCCTTGGGATTATGTTGCCGGTCCTACCCAGTCCGAGTACCCCAACAGCTGGGATCGCGCATTCATATGTTATGTCAACATCTTTGGCCAGACGACTCAATATTATTCGCCTTCGCCAGACTGCCTACCGTCCGGAACCGACTTGCATACAGACGCGTGCAGCCTTTATTCCCCTGGTTCACATACCGCACCGACGGCCTCACTTACGCTTTCTGCTGTCCAGATCGGGGGCCGATGGGCGATCGTAGCGGATAATTCCGGAAGTTCCGATGCGCACATTATTATGCAGCGGATCATGTATCAATATTCCGGCCCCCATTCTCTGGATCTCGGTGTCCAGGATCAACCCAAGGACACTATTTACACGGCAGCTGGGGCGAATCTAGCGTCCGGAGATTCCTATACAATACATGCCAAGATCGTCAATAACTACTACGATAGCACAATAGCCACGGCAAGCGTTACCATCCCGTCCGCTTGCGGCGGCTGCATCACTCTTCCTGTAAACGTTCGATTCTCATACAACAACAACAATCATGAAAACATTTATTATCAGCCTGCTTACGCTGCTTTATTTGGGCGTGAACGCACAAACTAACGCAGGCGCAGCCCTTTGCGTCAATCCGGAATGCCCTATCACATTCAGGGCAACGGACACGGCAAAGGTGGCCGTTAGAATTCTCACATCCGATGGCTATGCCAAAACGGTATGGTCTCAGCCTGCCGGGCAAAACTTGGTCATAAAAGATACTATGATCTGGGTAACCAATCTAATGGGATATGAAGGGTTTAGTCTAATTGGTCAGCAGCCAGGGAATTATACCGCGACGGCAACGGTGACTTCATCGACCGGAAACGTCATGTCTGTGCCGGTGACCTTCACGATCCTGGCCGCCATTCCAGCGTGCCCCGCGCCGCGTATGATAGCGATGCTGCAGGTTAATTTTTTCGGTACCTGGATACCGGTGCCGGTCAATTCCAACACTGTTAAGGTTGTATACTCGGATGGCAGCACGCAATAATTCATTCATCAATTCAACCCTGTGCGATGATCCACAATTTGAGAGACTTATTTCTATTGGCCCTGTCCTGGCTATGCACCTTCAATCCTGACCCCTGGATAAAGCTGCTGGCGGCCTTAGCCTCCGTAGCTACGATCATCAGCGCCTATTATACTATCAAAAAAAATCGTCAAAAATGAACATGTTCAAATCCATCCTTACCGGCGTCAATGGGACGCTATCCAGCAAGAGAGTGATCCTGCTGGTATTGGTAGCCGTATTTATCGGCGTGATCGTCGTCAACCTTGTGGATAAAACCCGCATCCTCGAACACGATCTTCAAACTCAGCTTTTCGAATTGATCGGGTTGCATACGGGCCTTGTGTTCGGGGAAACGGCCATTCCCGCGTGGAAAGGAACGCTCAAAACCTTCGGCATGGACGGCGGTCCGGATACTCCGCCCACGCCTCCCGCCACTCCGCAATCTTAATTCAGTCATCAAAAAACCAAAGCATATGAACTTAGCAGATTTCATCCGGTACGTTATCGGCATCGCGATCACCTTCGTGGCCGGAGTCATTTACGGCAATAAGCGCGGCGTCTCGGCTACTGTCGCCAAAATCGAAAACGAGGTCAGGAATGCGCCCGGTGAAATGTTCGCCCACGTTTCGTCTTTCTGGGCATCGGTCAAAGCCAAATTCAAATTATGAAAGCCTTTTTCATAGGCCTCTTGGTCGGCGCTGCTATCGTGGTCGCGCTCGTGTGCATGCGAGGGTGCAGCAAAACAACGTCCCTCCAACAGAGCAAGACTGCGGTAGACAGCGTGGTGCAGGCGGATATAGCCTATCACAAGACGCTGCAATCCGAGATCGACCGGCTGACGGGCGACAGCTCAACGCAGGCCGACGTAATCGACAACCAGGCGCGGCAACTTGCATGGTATGAGGCTCAGCTGAGCAATACCGGCCAGGAGATCGGAGCAACGATAGGAAGAATGGACACGTCCCGCGCTCAGCACGACACCGTCCCTTTCATCGTCGATTGCGACACGCTCGAAGGTCAGGTCAAGCAGGCCCGCGTGCAGGTCTACGGTTTTCGCTTGGCAACGGATAGCCTCCTGGCCGCCCGTGATCAGAACGATCTGATTAAGGACAGCCTGACACGCATCTTCCGCTCTGCATTCCTGCATGCGGATTCCGCCAGCAACTTCTATAAGGATCAATACAACACCCTATATAAACGACAGAAACGATCCATCTTAACAGAGAAAGTCCTGATCGGCGCCGGCGCCGCATTGATCCTGGGGCTTCTCATAAAAAAATAGTATGAAACATCTCATTGGAATTTGGGCAATAGTGGGGGTATGCCTTTGCATGGCCTCCTGCCAGCAATATGACAACACGATCGTGGCTAGAGGTCTGGCGGCCGGTGGCCGATATGCGCCAATGGACCCTATCACGCAGGATTCTGCAGCGGCGGGTTTGGTAAACGTCAACACCGATCATGCGGGGAACCCGCTCATTTCGGACTCGACCTATTCCTTTGCTCCCACCTGGAAACAGGCGTGGACATGGCAGGGTGAACGCGGCAACCGCTGGCTATTCTGGGTCGGGCTTCTCATCTTGGGCGGGACGCTCGCCTGGTTCATCATCACCAGTAACAAGGGCTCCGCGACAGCCGCATCTACTATCCCGCTTGTAATAGCCATCATAGTATCGGGCGCGCTTATCGGCGGATCGTTGGAATGGGAAAAATCCGGCATGGGACTTACGATCACCAAGGCAGAGTATCAGCATCTCCTGGCAAGTCCCGGCGAGCTCGGGCCAGCGTGGGACCAAATCCGCGTGAAATGATCTGGCTATCCCAACTATGCCTCTTCATCTGCTGGGTAGCTATGGCAGCATGGCAGGCACACCTCATTAAGCGGGGGCGGCCGATCCTGCATGGGATATGGGCGCTATTATCCGCCTTCCTTATTGCCGGGGCGGTGCGGTGGGCATTCCCGGATCTCGCAAAAGGGCCACTATGGCCAATGCTGGCGTTTTACGCCGGCGCTCAGGGCTGCATGCGGCTGGCAGCCTTCAATATCTGCCTGAACTGGTTCCGGGGTCTGTCATGGACCTATATGAGCCCGACATCCACCAGTTTGATAGATAAGGTCGAACTGCGGGTGTTTGGCGGCCGGGAATGGGCGGTTGAGGGTTTGTGTCTTATCGCTTATGCGGTGGCCAATTTCTTCATGTACTACATCCCCCATAACCGATGATCCAGTTGAACGATATGGAATTGAAATATGTACAACTTGCTTGCCAAGGGCTATCCAGACGTCAGATAGCTGCGGTTATGCATCGTTCGGATTGGACCATAGTTGGCTACCAGGAAAGCGTGCGAGAGAAAACTCAAAGCAAAACGACGGTCGAGGCCGTAGCCAAACTCTATGACCTTGGCATCTTGAAACCAAAATCTTCGTACGAAACGATCCGGACCCGATCCCTCTGCCCACAAGCTATGGAGGGGGATTCGGGGCCTGGTTGAAAAACGACAACATGAGCAACCCAACACTTACCCGCGAACAAGCTATTGACATGGCCGGAAAAGCGGGGATAACGGACAAGGTAGTTTTCATCGGCCTTCGTTCAAAAGCCAGCGTATACGGGGAGAACGACGCCTATACGGATACCCTCGGTCTATTGACGCCCGACGGGTATACGGAATATAAGCTGAACACCCTGCCTACCAAATGGACGCCAGGCATGGCCTGTCTTGTTCCCGGAACCTACAAATTCCGGCAGGGCCTTCATGGCATGCATCATCTAAGCCTCGATGCCCCAAAAGACAAAGCGGCCTACGATTGGTTGCTGGCCCATCCCGGCCAGGATCATCCTGATCCCGTGTATCGGCTTACCTACTGGGCATACCGGGAAGTGCCGCCGATGACGGTTATCCGCAATGGTGAAGAAGGAACGCATACGGACTCTGCCGCGGCGCCCTTCTGGATAGACCTACATCATGGCGGGTTAAACACGACTTCCTCGGAAGCCTGCCAAACGGTGCCTATAGCCATCTGGAAGCAGGTGCGCACGTCCGGCTTTGCGGCCATGGATAAGTACGGGCAAAAAGAAATTATCTATCATCTTGAATTAGTTGATTAAAGTCTTAAAACCCTGCGGCGTAGAGGTTAGCCGCGAATAGTTATGAACATCTTGAAGTCAGGTCACCGTTACTCGCTGGCCCAATTTGAACCGCCCTTGCATGATTTGCGCACCACTGGTCCCGCCAGAGATGCATATGACCTATGTGGTATGATTGAACAATTTCCGCCATCCGAACATCAAACCAACACAGTCGCAGCCGCCTCGGAATTAATGCAAAAGCTTATACGGCGGGATCATGGCGACCAAGTACTGGAGTTTATCGAGAAAGTGCCGATACAGCCAGGAAGCACGGAATTGGAAACGGTTAGAAATGGCACGACCAACGAAGAGGTTCTTGCTGTCCTGATCGACAGGATGCAATATCTCCAATCAAAGTTTCCATGCCGCGAAAACGCTATCGTTATCACAAAGTTAGAAGAATGTCTGATGTGGCTTAACAAGCGTACTGATGACCGGAAAAAGAGGAACGTCGAGGGCAAATAACTTGCGTAACCAATGCCCCGGCGCAAGCCATCCTATCCCGAAAGACCCTGGCAGCCCGACCCGCCCAAATGGAACGCCCACCTGGTTCACCCGGTACCGGTCCCAGAAAAGCCGAAACCGCCGAAACCGAAGAGCATCGAACCGGACAAAGGCTGGATGCTTTTCAGGTGGGACAATTTGGAAGACGTACCGCAATAATCGTTGACCATGAACATATTTAACCGGCGTAGAGCCCGCGAAGCTGGACGACACGCTCAACTTTTGACAGAAATTTTATCACTTAAACAAAAAATCGACAATCTTATGTCCACACAAGCAGACATCGTAACAGAGCTCACCGCAGCTAACACGACACTTTCGGCCATCGCCGCAGAAATTCCGACCATCGCAAGCGCCGTAACCGGACT
>JAICXX010000256.1 GCA_025934485.1 Chitinophagaceae bacterium | reverse complement strand
GGACCATATAACACGGAATCAAAAACACCGCGACGCGGGTAAATTCCCCAGCTATTTGACGGAGACGGGAAAACCTGGGCCGAAGAGATAATCGAATAGAGACAGAAAGCTACTGCTGGTATAATTCGGCAGAATATCGATTTGGTTCTGGCGTTCATTGCACTAAGGATTTTAGCTTCTGTCTGCCAAATATTTTAGCAATACCGTCAGACAGATAAAGGTAATTGAATGTTTTTGTCGTCTTTGTTGTCGAAGGGTCGAATTTTCGGTTAACCGTAGATTTACGGACTACACCAAAAGCCATTTACGGACGGCAATGTTTGCTGGGCAGTGATCGTTGCCGCCAGTACTGCTTGTTAGTCCTTGATAAGTATCGCCGGGTGGATTACCGTTCTGTATTTGACCGTTTGCAAATCCGGGCATCCCCGCAGTTGTTGTGCCGTACACGAACACGTTTCCGGCTGCTCCTGGTGCTTTATCATCAGCCACACCATTGTAATGGCTATGGCCGAGTAATTGAGGGCCACCATAATTCCCCGGAGACCTGGTCCCATCGGTAATTCTCTCGAACATGTTGAGCCGATTCGGAATGTGAAACTTGCCGTTGTTCGCCGGGTTGGCTGAATTCGCCAATGAATAAATATATTTATTGTTGCCTGTGGCCCAATCGTCGTAATTACACACTTCCGCCGGCGGCAGGTTCAATACAAAATCATTATACAGCCGCGCATATTGCTGGTTATCAAGAGCCGTACCATCGAGCATTTGTTTATTGAATACGTTCGCAGCAATATTATCGTCAACAACCTGCTCTCCTATACGCAACCAGTTCCCGAACGGACAATCCACTCTCCAACGCTTTACGGCGTCCGTATCAACGAAGGGGTAGATATATAGGCTTTCCAGGTTGCAGATATAGAGGTTGTTTCTATTCCCTTGCAACCACGATAGAACCTCGCCAGGTTGGAAAATTAGTTTTGCGCATTGTTGTATTGCTCCGGGATCGAACTCTATTTTTATCCGTTTGTTCGCCGGAACGCTGGCAATAGCAGGGAAAGTGACCTCCAAATAAGTTCCAGCGGGCCGAATGATCAATCCTCCACCAAAGTCAGCGCCTGCGTCAACCGGATAATTTGCCGTGATCACCTTTGGAGTGGCAAAGGCCGGATAGCTAGCAGGCGGCGAGGATGTTTGCTGCGTAACCTGTAAAACGAACGATACATTAAACCATTCGCCGGGATTGAATAGGTCGCCGGCCGTGAGAAGCTGCAGGGTGCCCGTGTTGGGATTCCAGGAATATTCGACGCCCTTTTTCATCACGCCTTCGCCCCCCATGCGGTTTAGCGTGCCAATATCGAAGCCGCGCCAATCCTCTTTTCCGCCTGTGCCGTCGAAAACCACCGTATTCACACCGCTGCTGAAACCGGTTGTAGTGTCCGCCGTGATCTGTTCCGGCGCCCTGGCCGTAACTTGAGAATAAGCGCCAGGAACTACATTCATATCCTTTCCCAACTGCTGGATGATATTTCCCGATCCGTCGACCTCGTAAACCCTGAAAAGAATATTTACCCGGTCAAGTCCCGGGAAACTCCATGTTTCCTGATCATTGTGTGGCGCGGCGTGCGTTTGCGAAGTCACAATGGCCAGTGGATCGCTTTCATAGTAAACGCGTACCTGGATGGGATTAACGATCGAAGGATATGCGCCGGTCCATACTTGAAGTGTTGTCGTCATAGTTAAGATGTTTGATCGTCAGTTACGTTAATAACTCCTTCATTTTGACCAAATGCCGTCGCGTCATAAGTGAAGGTGATGGCGTCGATATCTGCATCCCCGGCTGTCGCGAAGGTCGTACCGGTGACATTCTCCGTCGGATATAGGTCGATCTTCACTTCCAACTGTGGTACGCCCTGGCCGAGATCCTGCGGTTCCCACTTGCTATCAGCCCCACGGTTGTAGGCCTCGTTTTCGATCCTGAGGTTATCGAGGCCGGTGATCATGTTCATCTTCAGGGCCATATAATCGGCGAGTAGTTGATCTTCGGTGCCATATTGTACGGTGCGGAAACGTTTCGGCAGGTTGCGGGTAGTTTCATAATCCCCTACCTCATCCTCATAGACATCCACTTCACTGTCAGATTGCCAGGGATATAGCTTGCCTTCTACCCGGAGCATAGTTTTGATGCCGGTGGAGAAGTAATAATCAATGCGGTCCACCGAACCGTCATATTTGTGCCTCAGCGTCCCCGGGAAATCGGTTTGAAAGTTGAGTTTGTTGGTAATGCCGACGATATTACCGTCGGCCACAAGGGCCGCCCAATACAATCCAGCGGGATAGCTCGCAAGCGGAATACTTACCTCGAGTAAAACATTTGGCGACTGCACGACCGATCCGGCAGGAGTTGAATACGGTATGACGTCTACAACAAGGCCGGTGGCCACTGACACCAGGTGTAATTCGCATTCCCCCACACCATTAGTGATCATCTGGTCGACAATGGTATCTGTGGGTATCTCCCAGGGTTGCTTGTAGTCGGGGCGGCCGTATGCGCTATAATTCGGCCAACGGTTTTCCTCCCAATCGTCGTAGATGTCCGCAAAGTGGCAACCGGCCACCGGCGTAGCATTGTATTTGACGAAGTGAAGGGGATTATAATCGGATCGGTAGATCATATGTTTGCCTATTTGAATGGAGGTTCCGTTTTGAAACAGGGCCAGAAGCGTCGAGAAAGGCGTTTTGCCAGAAACGAGCAGCTTCCAGGTTTGGGCCTGGTCGGTAGCCGGCTTCATCGTCATTTGGCCAATGGGAAGTAAATAGAGCTCCAACCCCTTGTATTCCGCCGTGATATAGCCACCGGTCTGCAGCTGGGTCATGATCTCGTTGAACGTGTTTGGGACCGGAGATTTTAAGGAGACATAGAAGGGCCAGTATAGGGGAGCAGCTAGGCTGTTCACGGGAATATTGGCGTTCTCGCTCACCACCAGGCCGTTTTTGCTGCGGGTGAGGTTAGCGTTTACCTCGGCACCATTGAAAAGGATGCGTTGAAGAGCTTGCTGGGTGAGGAAGGATGATAGTGTGTTGTCGTGGGCCCTCAGACATAGATAAGGCGACGTTTCCTCGATATTGAATAGCGTCTCAGGATGCAGAAATTGTCCAAGTGTCGGCGGCAAGGTCGAAGGATCGACCCCGGCGGGGACATATTGATCATCCAGCCGGATGGAGTCGTAATCCATGACCGGGCCCTTATTGGTGCCGCGCATGAGACGGAAACCGCTGATAGACGCGGAAACATTGACTGGCAAAGAGGTGGTCCCAAAAACATGCAGCCCATCTGGGATATAATTGATGATCAAATCCGTCGACGGATCGGTCATTTCGGTAAACTGGAATTGCCAACGGCCATTAGCGTCGGCTACGGTGGTGCCGACCGGTCCGGCGATATCAGTTATAAGGTCTATCGGCCCCCCGCCTCCATCGATGAAGATGTCAATCGTTGCGCCTGGCTGGGCTACGCCCTTTAATAATGGCGTGTTGGTATAGAGTGTGTCGTTGTAAAGGATGCTGGTAATGAGCGGCATTGACAGATCGTTGCTGACGATTAGGGAAATTGCCGGAGTCACCGGCAAGCCCGGGGAAGTCGCTGTGAGCGTGTGGTTGCCGTTGGATATTGGAGCGGTTGTCTGGAATGACCATAGGCTTGATGAATTGGCTACGACGCGCCCGATTTGTACGCCGTCGAGCAAGACAGATACAACATTGCCTTGCGGAGCCGTGCCGGTGATCTTTGGCAGATTATCATACAAGGAGTCGCCGGAAGTCGGGCTGGTGATGACGAAAGAAGCAGTAAGCGCCGGATTTACCGTCAGCAAGACGGCCGGGCTGAAATCGCTAATATTGCTTGGATCGGTTTGAGCGTTGGCAGTGATAGAATGCACCCCATTGAAATTGAGCGACATCACCCGAAGCGCCGTCTGTATCTGATAGGACCAATTGCCATTAGCATCAGCCACCGTGGTACCATCTATCTGACCGTCAGCATAAATGGTTATGGTTACATTCGCCTGCGATATGCCTGTAATCGTAGGGTATTGGCTATATACCAACGTACTCGAATAGGGCGTCCGGATAACGGGGGCAGCCAAGATAAGCGTAACGATGGTCGCGGGAAAAGCATTGTCGATTACGCCCGGCGCCTGCCCGATGACGTCGGTTACCATAGCAACGAAGACATCCGTATCCCCCTTGTCGTCCGTTGTGGTCAGGTTCGGGTAGTTGGTTCGTATGAACTCCATACCAAAAGAGTCCGCCCGATAGGTCGATACCAGGTCCATAGAATTGACCACCGTCGTGATTGGAAAGGTATAGTTGTGTGTGCAGTTGAATTCGTACCTACCATTGCGCTGGTTGTACGTCTGTTTCAGGTAGCCGACCTTCGCCGAGGCATAGATGAATTCCTTAGCCACCGATAAGATGACGTTGCTGACATTGGGCAGCCGCATAATCTCATTATTGCTATTATATAGGTCAGTGACCGGCTCAAGCCACAAGACCCCGTTGCGGACGGCAATGCCTAATTCGTAGGGAACAAAAAAGGACTTGTAGAAATCTGCAAAACACGTCATGATCTGAGCGTCCGGGAAACTTCTAAGTGATGACCCGGAGAGCACGCATTTGCGATTATTTTGCCGGAGAAAATTGCTATCCGCCGTATATCTGCCGAGCGTAATTTGCGAAACCAGACTTTGGAGCACATCTATGGGCCTGAGAGCATAGTTTACAGACGGCTGCTGTTGACTGGCATATACCGCCGAAATAGTCGTAGCAAATGGCGTGATCGTCATGGAATTGATCTCCGGATCGGCTATTTCCATGAAAAGGAATAGCTTTTCATTCGCGGCCAGCGATATCTTCATATTGAATGCTACCGTATAGGTTTGGCCTACAACAAAAGCGGGGTGGGGCGTTCCCAGTGCCGGACCGATATTTTGCCAAACGACCTTATTGGGGTCGGGTCTTGAATCCAGGCTAGTAAAAAACAATACCCCGATGCCGCCGCCATTATACCTAAGCGCGCTCCATTTGAAGGAGAATGTGCCGGACAACTTTACCACTGTCGGAACATCGAAGACGAGGAAATCATTGGCCGTTGCTGGGTCTTGCGCGTAAGTAACAGGGTTGTCGAAATTGGCGTAGTCCTCCGAGCCGAAAATCGCTCCTACACTATCGCCCTCGTTATTTAGAAAGGTGAGTGGGACAGCAAACCAGAAATGGCCGGTGTTGTTGACGATAGGAATACTCGTTACGCTATAGTTCAACTTATCCTGCAGTAGAATGCCATCGAAAAGAACCGGTATAGCTAGAGGATTGGATGAATTGCAGGGGATGGAATACATCGTACTCTCGTTGGCTTGCGCCAGGGCGAAGACATCGTATTGCAAGGTGTTGGCGGAAATGCCGGTACGAGGGTCGCCGACGATGGAGCTAATATCCACCCGCTCCCTGTACTCCAATTCGTAATAGTTCAGCCCTTTGGCCGGATTATTCCGCAGGATGACCAGATAGAGTATTTCTTCCGTTCCGGCGCCATTGATCAGCCGGTCCATTAAGATCGCCTGGCCATCCTCGATGAACTTTAGCGCGCTGGAAACTGATCTGAGTGTAGCAAAATAGTTCTGGTTGAAGTCGAATTGCAACGTATAGTCCTTCCAGCCGTTGGGATTTTTCCTTAACGCTTTGGGGATAGAACGCGGTTTCACAACGCCATTGTCCACGTAATAACACCGGTTGTAGGCATCCGTAAAGAAGAATTGCAGTTTTTTGGTTGCTATACTCATTTTTTACGGATGCCTTTTACCATCGTGTTATAATAATCTCTGGGAAGACCAATAGTGTCCCCTGGGATATGAATATGATTGATGATCTTCTTTTGTGAGCGTTTGAGGGCCTTCTCATACCGATCCGTCTGCCATCTGGCGATATCCCACGCCTGCGAGGAGCTATCCCCATGCGCGTTGAGGATCGCAAAGCTTCTCATGAGACTTGCGCCGCCGAGATCTGCTACGATATCCTTATTCAATGGCTGCACTTTGGAATCGGGCGCCAGGTCGATGAGGGTGGCCTGATCCACAACAAAGGGCTTGCGGCCCGGGATAGATACCAATTCTGGGCCCGCTTCTCCGACGACGGCCTCGCCGCCCGGGTGACGTCCTTTGCCCGGGATACCGACGCCTTCTGCATAAGCCGGTATTGGTTTTGACTCGATTGTTGCGATCTCTATCGCACCTAGCGCGGCCAAGGCTGCTGCAGCCGCGATGCCCAAAGGTGTGAAACCGTAGGTCATCAGCGTCTTGGTGATACCGGAAGCGGTATTCCATATTGCCTGGGCCAATGACAGATCGCGTTCGAATTTGGCCTCTTCTATTTTTTGGGCCTTCTCCTCTTTTTGAGCGGCCGTATCCCTGGCTCTCTTTTGCGCGGCAAGAATGGTAACCTCTTCAGCTTGCTGGCGAATGGTTAAGGTCGATTTTTGGACCGCAGCAATTTGGGCATCGGAAGCCGCATCTGCCAGTTCGGTTTCCCGCTCGATATTTTGGATGCGCTTTTCATGCTCATTGTCGTATATAGTCAATGTCGCCGAAACCGCATGGGATGCGATATTTTTGAGATTATTTTCAAGCTCGGTAGCAGCCGCTACGGTCTTTGCATTATGAGCTTTGGTCGCTGCGTCCTGATCGTCTGCTGTTTTTTTGGATAGTTCAGAGATAAAATCGGCCGACTCCTGCTGAAGCTTATTTATAGCATCTACTTCGGCTTGCGCTTTATCGATTTTACTCGAATCTCCCGTAGCGCGGGCTTCTTCCAGTTGTCCATTTGCAAACGCAGCCTGAATATCCAGGTATTTCTCCTGGTAATCCTTTAACTCCTGCAATTTTTTCTTATCGTCGGCCACCTGTGCATCAGCACTTTCTATTGCATATTTTTCATCAAGCTTTTTTCGCTTTTCATCATAATCAATAACCGACAATAGGTTGCTAGCTAAATTTTTATCAAGTGCATCACTTTGAAGATTGTATTTAGCAGTGACATCGGTGACGGAGTTTTGGGCCTTATTCTGTTCATCGATCGCCTTGAATCTCTTCTCGCCCCAGCTGACGACGGTATCATATATCTCCTTTTCGGTATTGGCATTGAGCTCCACCAGAGCCTTGGCCCGGTCGCTCTCGATCTTGTCGAATTCTTCCTGCGTCTTGTTGTGCTCAATGGCAAGTTTTAATTGCAGGGCATAATCTCCAGATATTGCCTGCGAACGGTCGCTGATGTTCTTGTAAAGAGCTGTCAGCCGGACGTCGAGCTCCTTGGTATCATTATCCGAAATGGCCTTTTGGGTCGCCGCATCAGCATCGAGCTCGTTCTTGTT
>JAICXX010000114.1 GCA_025934485.1 Chitinophagaceae bacterium | reverse complement strand
ATCATGTATGCCATGCTACGGGAGGCGTTCCACCTGGTGGAGAAAGGTTATGCGACGGTGGAGGATGTAGACAGGAGTCTGCGGAACGATCTGGGCTATTGGATAACCTTTGCCGGTCCGTTTCGGTTTATGGACCTCACGGGTATCCCCGCCTATGCGACGGTGATGAAGGACCTGTTCCCCGATCTGGATAATTCCACCACTACACCGGCGATGATGGAAAAACTGGTGGGCACGGGGGCGCTCGGAGTCAGCAACGCAAAAGGATTTTATCCTTATACTGCCGAAAGCGCGGAAAACTGGGAAAAAAACTTTATCGAGTTCAGCTATGATATTCGGAAGCTGGCGGAAAAATATTCAAAAAAAATATGAGATCGGCGACAACGATACAATCGATCAGGGCGACGGAAGTCGTGGTACCCGCCCGGCCGGGGAGTCTTAACTCGGAGAACGTGCTGGATACGGACGCGGCATTTGCGAAACGGCATCTTACGGGCGGCAGCTGGACGGAATTCGCGAACCAGCCAAAATGGATCGTAGAGATCGTACTGGCAAATGGTCTCACCGGCATCGGAGAAACCTATCGCAGCGCGTCGAAAGAAAAGATACAGGAGGCGATGGATCGCCTTGCTGGTATGGACGTGCTGAAAATGAACTGGCGGAGCCTGCCTATAGAGGACCAGCGCATCTACGAGGCGTTCGAGACGGCGATCCTGGACGTGGTAGGGCAACTATTAGGCGCACCCATCCATCAGCTCCTGGGCGGGGCCTTCCGCACAGCCATCGACTGCAATGGGTGGACGGGTCGCCGGACGCCGGAGGACGCCGCACAAAAGGCGTATGAAGCGATGCAGAAAGGGCACAAGGTCTTTAAATTCAAATGCTCGGACGAAGACCCCGTGCGGCTGTGGACCACGGAGATCCGCAAGCGTTGCGGCGATGGGATCAGGATCATCCTGGACCCCAATCAGCGCTGGAACGACGTGGCAACCACGCTTCGCCTCATGGAGGGAGTCGACAACGGCATTATGCTGGGTCTGGAAGACCCGATACAGCATGCTGATGTGGAAGGATATAAATTGCTCCGGTCGAAACTGGGCATCCCGTTATACCGGCATATCTCGCTGCCCTATACCCAGGACATAAAAGATATCATCAAATTCGTGAGGGCCGATGCCACGGATGGCTACAACTTCAATGGCGGCGCGTATAACTGCGTGTTATTGGCGGAGATCGCCGGGCTGGAAGGCAAGACCTGCTGGCGAGGTTCGGAAGTAGATCTGGGCATCTCCGAGACCATGGGGTTGCATATCGCGGCGGCAAGCCGGAGCTGTACGATCCCTTCGGACATTTTTGGGGAGCTGGTGCGGGTGGATGATCTGATCGTAGAAGGAATACATTTTGAAAAGGGCGCGGCGCTCGTGCCGACGGTTCCGGGGCTGGGCGTACAGCTGGATCAGGGCGCGCTGGGCAGATATGGAACAGGAAGCCGGCTGGAAGTGACGGCTTAAAACAATTAACGCTTATGAAGAAAGGATTGATCGCCTGGGTGATCCTGGTATTTTGCAATCTCATCTGGTCATTTCATTTTACGAGCATCAAGCTCACGCAGGACCAGGTGGGCCCCTACTTCACCGTTTGGGCACCCATGCTGCTGGCGACAATTTTCCTGCTGCCGTTTGCCATCCGGGATTTCAAAAAGGGGAAAAAACGCATAAAGGACGTGCTGGTATTTGTCCAGCTGGGGGCGCTCGGCGCCTTTCCCTCACAGGTGTTCATGACCTATGGAACACAACTGTCATTGGCCAGCAATGCGGCGATCCTGGTGCTGGCGCTGCCAGTGATCACCGCCGTGTTCGCCTTCCTGATCTTAAAGGAAAAAATGAACGGGCTTCGTTGGGCGAGCTTCGCGATCGCCATCCTCGGCGTTATCCTCTGCAGCACCGACGATATCCGCCAAATGGATCTCAGCTCCAGATACGCAGTGGGGAATCTCCTGATCTTCCTGGCAATCGTGGGCAACGCTTATTACAACGTGGGCTGTAAAAAGGTGGCGGAACGATTTACAGAAATGGAAATGGTCTTCTATACCTATCTGGTGCTCGTGATCATGCTTACGCCTTTGGTCCTTTACTATGAGCCGGAGATGTTCGCAAAAGTGCCGCATTTTACCCTAAAGACCTGGCTGGGGATGGCTTCGCTGACCCTGTTCCATAACTTCCTCTCGATGCTTTTATTCTTTTGGGTGTTAAAAATGCTCGACGCCACGCAGGTCGCGCTATCCAACTATATGGTATCCTTTCTCGGGTTGCCGATATCGGCCCTTGTACTGGGAGAGCGTCTGAGCACGCAGGCCATCGTCGGCGGGCTGCTGGTGCTCGTGGCGACGCTTATCCTCACCATCGTGGATCACCGGACCTACCGAAATGAATTAAAACTAAATACATAGACTATGCTCGAAAATGATTTATTTGGAGTGGTGCCTATTGTTCCGACGCCATTCCGGGAAGACGAAGAGATCGACGAGGATGCCTTACGGCGGCTCATCGACTTTGCGATAGCCGGTGGTATCAAGGCGGTTTGTCTGCCCGCCTATGCCAGCGAGTTCTACAAGCTGTCCGATGACGAAAAGCTTCGGGTGGTAAAGATCGCGGTAGAGCACGCTGCGGGCCGGATAAAGATCGTGGCGCAGTCCAACAGCCCTTCTCTGAAGATAGCGATCCGGCTGGCGCAGGCGAATGTAAAAGCAGGCGCGGATGTGGTCTCGCTGGCTGTGCCGCGGATCTTTGGCCTGCCGGAGGATTCGATCCGCGAATACCTTAGCGGATTCCTGTTGTCGATCCCTACGACCCCTGTATTGATACAGGACTTTAATCCGGGTGGATCGTCCATAAGCGTCGGGTTTATCAAGGCGCTCATGGAAAAACATTCCAATTTCAAATACCTGAAACTGGAGGAGCCGCTTTGCGCGCCGAAATTCGCCGACATCATCAAAACCACAGGCGGGAAAGTAGGCCTTTTTGAAGGCTGGGGCGGGCTCTATATGCTGGAGCTGACTCCCCTGGGCATCGCAGGCGTGATGCCGGGTCTCGCGGTGGCGGACATCCTGCAAAAAGTTTTTGTATTACGCAAGGAAGGGAAGAATGACGAAGCATTCGACCTGTTCGAAAAAGTGATGCCGCAGATCTTCTTCTCGCTACAGAATATGGAATTATTCCACTATGCGGAGAAGGAACTGTTGATCGCAAGGGGGGTATTGACAAATAGCGTGGCGCGGAAGGCGGCCTATATACCCGATCCATCCAGCGTGAAGTATATAAAAGAACTGAATCAACGGGTGGTGAGCCTGGTCAAATTATTAAAATAAATACGTTTAAAATGGAAGACTTTAACGGGCAGGTCGCCATCGTCACCGGGGCCGCGTCGGGCATCGGCCTGGCCATCGCCCACAAACTGCTGGCGAAAGGCGCGCGGGTGATCCTGTTCGATCTGAACAGCGCCGGGCTGCACGCGGAGTTTGATAGCTATGGTGAACGGGCGGTTCCGGTAGCCATCGATGTGAGCGACCGGGCCCTGGTCGAGCAGACCGTAAAGGATATGGCGGGTCGTTTTGTAAAGATCGACATCCTTGTCAATTGCGCGGGGATCACGGGTCAGACGAATATCGTAAGTCATGAGGTAGACAGTGCCGATCTGCACAAGGTATTCGAGATAAATTTCATCAGCAGCTTTTATACCTCGAGGGCGGTGCTGCCGCATATGATCGACAAGGGGTACGGACGGATATTGCATATCGCCTCCATCGCAGGAAAGGAGGGGAATGCAGGGATGCTGGCCTATTCCGCATCCAAGGCCGCAGTGATCTGCATGGCCAAGGTCCAGGGGAAGGAGTATGCGGAGCGCGGCATTACGGTCAATGCGCTGGCGCCCGCCGTTATCCGGACGCCGCTGGTGGACAATATGCCCGAGCAACAGGTGAAGTACATGACGGACAAGATCCCGATGAAACGCTGCGGAACGCTGGAGGAAGCGGCGAACCTCGCGGCCTATATCGTGTCGCCGTACAATAGTTTCTCAACGGGTTTTACATTCGATCTTTCCGGTGGGAGGGCGACTTATTGAGCTATGAAACTTCTATACTTTAGGGATAATGGCCGGCTTCACCGGGGCGTCGTTACTCCGGATGGCGTGCTGGATGACGCGGGGACCTTACACAAGGAAGAAGACCTCGTGATCGGGCCTTGCGTGGGAACGCCGTCGAAGATCATTTGTATCGGGCTGAACTACCGGCAGCATGCCCTGGAGAGCGGGATGGCGATTCCCGCGATACCGGTAGTCTTTACAAAATACAATAATACGCTGGTCGATTTTGGCGGCGATGTGCCGCTGGGCAAGGTGGGACACCAGTTCGACTATGAAGTGGAGCTGGGGGTGGTCATCGGCCGGAAATGCAAGGATGTGGCGGCTTCCAAAGCCCTCGACTATGTCCTGGGATACTGCGTGGCCAACGACCTCTCCTGCCGCGATCTTCAGTTCAGAACGAGCCAGTGGCTGATGGGCAAAAGCCTGGATCATTTTTTGCCGCTGGGCAAATATCTTGTGAGCGCCGACGAGGTGGGTGACCCGCAGCGGTTGCAATTGCGTTGCAGGCTCAATGGCGTGGTGCGGCAGGATTCCAACACTTCGGATATGATCTTTTCCGTAGCGGAGATCATCGAAGACCTGTCGAAACATATGACCCTGGAGCCGGGTGATCTGATCCTTACGGGGACGCCGCAGGGTGTCATCATGGGCATGGCGGAGAAGAAATGGCTGCGGCCGGGTGATGTGGTGGAAGTGGAGATAGAGCTATTGGGTGCGACTCTAAATACGATGATTTAGCGCGAGCGCGCGGCCCGGCCGCGCGGGTCATACCTGGCTGCCGGTAAGAAAACGTCCTTTGTATTCCTTTGGGATCAGGCCGGTGTGTTTCTTGAAATGACGATAAAAATTGGAGAGGTTTTCAAAACCACTCTGATAGCATACTTCGGAGATATTGTGGTTGCCTTCCATAAGGAGGCGGCAGGCATTGCTGATCCGGATCTCCGTGACGTAGTTGGAGAACGTTTTCCGGGTATGGTGTTTGAAATAGCGGGAGAACGAGGCGATGCTCATGTTCAGCTTTTCCGCTATTTCCTCCATGTAGATTTCGTTCTTGTAGTTCTTAAGGATGAACTGGAAAACCGTATCGATCTTATCCGTGTCACTGGTGTTGCTGGCGGTGAACGTGCGCGACAGGATGTTTTCGAGATCCTGGCTTGTCGAAAGATAGACCAGGATCTCCATGAGCTTGATCAGCCGGTTGGGCGGCGGGACCGACTCCATCTCTTTTAATTTTCCTCTTACATATTTATTGGCTTTGCCATGGATCTCGATGCCAAGCGAGCTCCGGTCGAGAAGACGGCGGACAAGCTTCATTTCCGGGAGCTGGAAGAAATTGTCGCCGAGAAAATCGTCGGTAAAATGGATAAAGCTCGAATGCGCCACGAGGCCTCTGTTCTGGTAGTATTCCTCCGTGTTCCGGTAGAGATGCGGGATAAACGGACCGATAAGCATCAGATCGCTTTCTTTTATGAAATTGACCTTGTCGCCGATAAAACGGGTGCCTTCTGTGCGGTCGATCAGTACGAGCTCGTATTCCTTGTGAAAATGCCAGGCCTTGTCAAAATAGCTGCAGTCCCAATTAATATAAATGAAGGAAGAGTCCGGAGATAACGGAAGTTTATGGAACTGGGGCCTCATGCTACAGAATCGATTGGTTAGAACCTGGTTAGCAATATAGGTTTTTTATCGTAAAAACCCGATCCTGCTCAAAATAATTAATAGCTGGTTAAAATTTGCCTCCGGACGTTGGCTGATTCAGATAAAGCACTATTTTTCAGCCCCAAATTAGCACTTATGCGTATCCTTGGCTCAGTCTTTCTTTGTTTTCTCTTGTCAGTATCCTTTACTTCGCAGGCCCAGATCTCGATTGGCATCAAGGGGGGGCCGACCTTCTCCCGTTTCACCAATGCGGTAAACGGTGATAACGGCAACGGCGACATCGCTATCCAGAGCAGCGGCACCGTAACACAGGTTTATGGAAGTGTGTTCGTGGATATCCCGCTGGACACTAGCGGGAAGATGTTCTACATCCGGCCCGCAATAGAATATGTCGGCGCCGGTGGTAAGATGAATAGCGATGGCCTTTACTACAACGCCAACGGCTTCCAGCCCAGCACCAAATACACCCTGCATTATGTCGATGTGCCGGTGGAGTTTGTCTTTAGTCCCAAATTCAATTGGGGCAGACCCTGGGTCGGCGTTGGCCTTTATGGCGGCGCGCTGATCAACGGCACGATAAAACCGGATGGAGGAGCTTCGCAGTCCGTCAGGAAAGGCAACGATCCTACCGACAATTTCGAGCCGGTGGATTTCGGTTATGTCATTTCACTTGGCATGACGGTAAAGCCGGGCTTCCTGTTCGGCTTCGACTACCAAAAAGGGTTTACATCCATCGTGCCCGCCGGTGCGGGTGGGAATACCCAGGCCCGTCTGAAAACACACAACTCCGTTTGGGGTTTCCACATCGGTTGGTTGTTCAAGCTTTAATTGAAACGTTGCCGGAAAGCCAGCGGTGAAAGCCCCGTCTTCGCCTTGAACAGCCGGCTAAAGGATTGCGGATGCTCGAATCCTAAGATATACGAGATCTCGCTTACGGACAGCTCCGTGGTCGAGATCTTTTCTTTTGCCTTTTCGATGACCTTGTCGAGTATATGCTGCTGCGTGTTGCGGCCAGTGAGTGTCTTCAACAGACTGCTGAGATAGTTGGGCGACAATGCCAGCTCGCCGGCGACGTATTTGACACTCGGCAGGCCGTGCGCAAGCAACTCGTCGTTTTTAAAATACTTTGTCAACACTTCCTCCAGCCGGTCGAGCACCTGGTGGTTTTCCTTTTTGCGGGTCAGGAATTGGCGGTGATAGAACCGGTCCGCATAATTCAGCAATACTTCGAGATGCGAGATGATGATATCCTGGCTGAAGTTGTCCTGGTTGGCGAGATATTCCTGCTGGATATTCTCCAGGACGCCGATGACGATGGCCTCTTCCTTTTCCGTGAGGAACAAAGCCTCATGGACGGAATAATCGAAGTATTCGTACCGCCGTATAGTCGTCGCGAGCGGCGTATTCCAAAGAAAGTCCGGATGGAGGTACAATACCCATCCGGACATAGGTTTTAGCTTTACCTGTTCTTCGACAACGGCCCGGCCAAAGACCTGACCGGGCGCCATAAAGTACATGATGCCTTCGTGAAACTCATAGTGTTGCTGACCGTACCGGAACTTGAGCCCGGAGGCCCGTTTCATGGCGATGGAATAGAAATCGAATACGAGACTCGCCGGTCTTTCCGGCCGGCTCCAGTCCAGCCGCTCGAGATTGATGAGACTGATCAGGGGATGCTCCGGCCGGGGCAAGCCCATCCGCTGATGCAGCTCGCTGATCGTATGGACCCGGTGTGGTTCGGTGCTGGCCATAACACAAGTTAGTTATTGCTGGTGATAAACGGCGGCGAAGTCCTTCGCGAATTGCGTCAGCTTGGTTTTCCCGAGTACAGGCCGGTGTTTGAAATAGTCCTCATACAAATTCCTGTTCGCATACATCTCTACCATGCCTTCGGCGATGGCCTGGGACATGCCCCGGGCGACCAACGCGTCCAACATTTGCTGGCCCGGTATTTTGACCCACTGCAGATCGGGTTTACCGATGGCCTCACCCAAAATATGCGCCGTCTCGCTGCAGGTCAGCTCGTCGCTCGCAACGTAGCGGATGGATGGACTTTCCTTCGATGGGTGTTCGATCTCCTCCACGATAGCCGTCGCTATATCGGCCGGCGCCACCCAGATGCAATGATCGTCCTGCCCATAGTTGGCCGCGATGAGTCCCTGCTGTTTGATCATGGGGATATAGGCCAGCAAATTATAATAAAAGCCCGTGGGCCGCATAAAGGTCAGGTGGACGTCGGCGGGAAGCTGTTTTAGCGTGGTCTCCGCGACATGGTGCAGCCTGAGCAATCCATTTCCTTTATCCGTGTGGGCGCCGATGCTGCTGAGATGAATGACCCGTTTGATACCGGCGGCCGCGATGGCCTTGCGATAGCTCGCCATGAGGGTCCTGACCTTCGCATAGATATCGTAATTGGGATCCATCATACTACCCGGAGGGATCATGGTATAGACCAGGTCCGCGCCGGTGAAGGCGGCGGTGATAAAATGGGCGTCCTCCGCCTTGCCCACTGCGGCAGCTGCTCCCAACTTCTCGATCCCGGGTTTTCTTTCCGCCTTGCTGGTCACTACGGTCACCGCATGGCCTTTTTGGATCAATTCCTGCGCCAGCGGTCTGCTGATATGGCCCAAAGAGCCTGTTACGACTATTTTCATTGCTTTCGATTTTTGATAAAGCAAAGTTCCGGCAGCCGCGCGGCAAAGAGGTAACACAATCCCGGGAATTGGTAACACCATCTCAGGGATTCGCCGGTCCGGCTGTATTCCGCTTCTGTATTGAAACCGGACAAGCCTGTATCGAAACCGGACAAAGGCGTCGCTTGTATAGCGGTACCGCGTTGGAAATCACGGCGCTACCGATTGGCATCTTCTTAGTTGCTATCTTGCACTTAACTGCCTCCCGCCATGTTCAAAAACTTTATCAAGATCGCTTATCGGAATCTGTTTCGCAGCAAAGGGTTTACCGTGATCAACATAACGGGTCTGGCTATCGGGATGGCCGCCACGATGCTGATCGTCCTGTTGATCCGGCACGAGCTCAGCTATGATCAGTTCCATGCCAACAAAAACAGGATCTACGAAGTGTGGAGCCGGGTCAATTTCAATGGCAAAATATCCTGCTGGAATTCGGTCTCCGATCCATTGGGGCCCGCGCTGAAAAACGACCTGCCGGAAATAGAAGCCATGGCCCGGCTGAAACTGGGCGTCACCAATCTGTTGTCAGCCGGGGAGAAAAAATTGACAAAAACGGGTTATATAGCCGACTCGGGGTTTCTAAAGATCTTCTCCTTTCCCTTGTTAGAAGGTGACGTTTCCACGGCGTTGCGGGATAAGTTTTCGGTGGTGTTAACGGAAAGAACGTCCAAAAGCCTGTTTGGCAAGGAAGATGCCCTGGGCAAGATCATCCGGGTCGGAGACAGGGATTATGTCACGGTGACGGGCATCCTGAAAGATCCGCCGAGTAATACGAAATTCGATTTTGACTACCTGTTGCCCTGGTCCTATTTGACCTATGGGCCAGGACAAGACCTGGAATGGGGGGCCAACAGCACCACTACCGAAGTTTTGCTTAAGCCGAATGTAAACATTGCGGCGGTGCAGGCCAAGATCAAAAACCTGCGGGAAAAGTATGACGAAGACTCGCGAAAAGTGGATTGGCAGCTGTTCCTCTACCCGCTCGACCGCTGGCATCTGTATTCCAGCTTTACCGATGGAAGGGAAGACGGCGGTGGCCTGATCATGTACATCCGGCTGTTCGGCATCATCGCCGGTTTTATCCTGCTCATCGCCTGTATCAATTTTATGAACCTGAGTACCGCCCGAAGCGAAAAGCGGGCAAAAGAGGTGGGCATCCGGAAAGTGGTGGGCGCGCAGCGAAGCGCACTTGTCGTCCAATTCATCGGCGAATCCGCGCTGTTGGCGCTGCTGGCTGGGGTTCTGGCCCTGGTGATCGTCGAGCTCAGCCTTCCCGCCTATAACGACCTTATCCATGAAAAGCTATTCATCGATGCGAGAAGCCCCTATACCTGGATCGCCTTTGTGGGATTTATCCTTTTTGTAGGCATATTGGCCGGCAGCTATCCGGCCTTTTTCCTCAGCTCCTTCCGGCCCGGCGTGGTATTGAAGGGGACGTTTAAAAAAGCGGGCGCTTTATTGACACCCAGGAAAGTGCTTGTCGTGCTGCAATTCACCTTTGCCATCCTGCTCATCATCGGGACCATCGTCATCAAACAGGAAATTGACTATGCCCGCGACCGGAACACCGGATACACAAAAGATCAGCTCGTCTATCAGTTCATGACCGGTGATATCTCCAAAAACTATCCGCTGATCAAGCAGGCGTTATTGACCTCGGGTGTTGCAAATGCCGTTACCCGGACCAATTCTCCGTTAACGGAAGTATGGGCCAATGGCGGGGGACAGGATTGGGAAGGAAAAGATGCCAATGATCAAACCCAGTTCGACCGGTTCCTGGAAGACGAAGGGCTGGGGGTTACAGCTGGCTTGCAATTCGTACAAGGCCGGGATCTCGACCTGGAAAGATACCCCACCGATTCCACGGGGATGGTCATCAATGAATCCGCCTTAAAAGCGATGAGGTTCAAAAACCCGATCGGGCAAAAAGTAGGTGATCTCGGGGTCGACTGGCACATAGTGGGTGTCGTCAGGGATTTCATCCTTGGCAGTCCCTATGAACCCATCAAACCCCTGATCATCTGCGGGGCAAAAAGCAAGTTTATGACTTTCTATACCCTACTTATAAAAGTCAACGGGGCGACTTCCATGGAGAAGAACCTGGCGCAGATGCAGGCGATCTTTAAAAAATACAACCCCGACTATCCATTCGATCCCAAATTTGTCGACCAGGAGTATGCCCGGAAATTCGCCGATGAGCAATTGCAGGGCACGCTGGCCGCGCTGTTCGCGGGTCTCACCATCTTCATCTCCTGCCTGGGTTTGTTTGGTCTCGCCACCTATATGGCGGAGAGCAGGATCAAAGAGATCGGTATCCGCAAGGTCCTCGGCGCTTCGGTAGCCGGCATCACCGCCTTGCTGTCAAAAGATTTTGTAAGCCTGGTTATCATCTCTTTCCTCATCGCGGCGCCTATCGCGTGATGGGGCATGAACAAATGGTTGCAGCTCTATACGTACCGGGTCGGGATCAGCTGGTGGGTCTTCGCCCTGGCGGCCGTTATCTCCGTGGCCACCGCCTTGCTGACGGTGAGCTACCAGAGTATCAAAGCAGCGCTTACCAACCCCGCGAAAAATTTGCGGTCGGAATAAGCTTATAGGCGGAAGTCATTCTTACCGGCCTTGAGCTCGTAGACCTTTCCCTTCCAAACCAGCATGCCGGAAGTCTTCACCGGCAGTTCGATGTGGATGGTCCATGCCCCATTCGCGAGGCGATAGCTCACAGCGACCTTTCCATTGGGATGGTACATCTCGCCGCCGACATTCGTGAGTTTTCCGAGATGCGGCTCGACCCTGATCTTGCTGAAACCCGGCGCATAGCTGTCGACGCCCAGCACCGTCCGATAGAATTCGATGTTCGGGCTGCTTCCCCAGGCATGACAATCCGAACGGGTAAAATCGACATTGGAGTCTTCGGTCCAGGTGGTGAGCCCTGCCGCAATATTTTTACGCCAGATACCCAGCCAGTCCAGATAGCCGTCGCCCATTCCTGCCGCCACCAATGCCTGGTGCAGATAATATTTGAAATAGATCGTGCATTGCGTAAGGGTGCTATCCGCCAGCAACCGCTTGCCCACGGCCGCCTCCTCCGGTTTGCTCAGCATTCCCGTGAGGATAGCCAGGGAATTCGCATGCTGGGAAAAACTTGTCTTCTCTTTGGTGTCTGCGTAGAGTCCTTTTTCAGCGTCCCAGTACTTTTGCCGGATCGTTTGCTTGAGCTGGGCAGCCTTTTGTTTATAGAGATCGGCATAATAGGCTATCCCGAGCTTACTCTCCATATCCGCCGCCCACTGATAGGCCCAAAGCAGCTGAAGATCCAGGATCGACGAGCTGCCATCTTCACCCATGGGTGGCGAGCCAAAATCCCAGCCCTTGCCATTGGCCCAGTCGACAAAGGTCCAGTAGGGTGTATTTTTTAGCGAGCCATCCGCCTGCTCGTACCTGCTGAAGAAAGTAAGGATGTCTCTGGCTCCGGGTAATTTATCGGCAATGAATTTATCGTCGCCCCTGTACATCCAGTAGTCGTGTAACATCCCGATATACCACAGCGAGAAGGTGGAGATGATCTGTATATTTCGCGAGGGATAACGGCTGAGTGTCACGCCATCGGTGAGCCGCGACTCATCCATGAGGTCGAGGGCATGACGTGCGAGACGGTCGTCGGCACTGTTGTAATACGTGATCACGGTTTGTACTTTGGTATCACCGATGTATTGCAGCTGCTCATAGTAGGGGCAGTCCGTATAGGTATCCCAGGCATTGAGCCGGGCCGTGCGCCAGCCGATCCCGAGGATCTTTTTGAGCTCCGCATCATCCGTGGTAAACTGCGCGGGTTGTCCAAAGGGGTAGCCGGTAAACGTCCCATAAAGATCGTCGATGACGAGCGGTTCGTCTTTGGTTTGGACCAGCAGCTGGATATAACGGTAGGTGCGGAAATACAGCGTGGTATAGGACTGACCGGTCGTTCCGTCCGAGATCAGGCTATCCTCGCGGCCCACAAAGAACTTCCCATCGATGTCATCCCGGTTGCCCTTGCGCAATCCGTATTTTGTCTGTTCGGCATATAACGATTCCGCATACCGGATGGAAATGCCGGCATTGTGGCCCCCGCTGAAATCGAGGGTCAGATAGGCATTGGTGAGAAAGGTCTGGTCGAGCAGCAGCGTCACCGTTGTATTGGCGGGAATGGTGACCGCCGTTTTCTGTGCGGGGAATCCCGTGGGAACGGTGATGCCGGTAGCCCTGCGACAAAGCGGTATCCGCTGATAAGTCATCTCCCGGGGCGGAAGCTTCGAAGGGATGAGCAACCAGCCAAATCCATCCGAATGACCATCGGGCTGACCGCCAAAGAGACTCGCGGCGGAAGGCCATGCGCTGTCGTCGAGCGTAGCGGATGCCCAGCCGTTGACCGTTTTATTCCGGTCGACAAACTCGCCGCAGCTGGCGGCAAATAACGCGTTCAAAGGTTCATAGGCGTTATCCCGGATACATTTCCAGCTATTGTCGGTATTGAGGAGCTCCTCCGCGGGTGAATCGCCTTGTAATATAAAAGCCGTCCGGAAGCTGATCTGACCTTCGGGTCGATGGTCGGCTTCATTCCAAACCAGCGCCGCGACGAGATTCTTTCCCGGTTTTAGAAAAGGGGCGAGGTCCGCCGTCTCATAATTCCAATGATAAAGATCGCCGCGGGTAGGCCCCAGCGACACGAGCGCTCCATTCACATATAATTTATAGCGGTTGTCGGCCGACACGTGTACCACGAATTTCGCAGGCTGGGCCGCCAGCTCGAGATGTTTGCGGAAATAATAAACGCCATAACTACGACCATCTTCGCCCGGCAGCGCGATCCAGTTGGCATGCCACGCGACGGGCGATGGTTCGGCAGTTATAGCGCCGGCCTTTGCGATCGGGCCGGAAAGGAAAAGCAGGCAGGCAAGGCAGCAAGCAATAAAGGATCTCATCCAACGAAGATATTCAAATAATCAGCTACACTGTCTTGTACTGTCCTGTGCTAAAACACTTTAGCCGTCATCGGCTGCCCGCGTGGGCTTCACGAAGGCCGCACGTACGGGAACGGGCACGCGGGCCATTTTCGTGTTTCATTGGACCAGCACCTCGTCGGCGAAAAGCCAGGACATCGACCCCTTGAACAAGTAGCCGTCGGGTATCGGCCCAAATGCCCTGGCTACCACGCGGACATACCGTGTGGAGCGGCCTACGGGGATACTGACCTTATGCAGATAGGGCTCGCCGCGAATGTTCCCTGCGTCATTCGGTTGCTCGCCAGCGAGCTCGAAATGCCGGCCATCCGTGCTGGTATACACGGCGACGGATGGGGGGAGGAATATGCCGCTATTGGGATCGCAAAGAAAGCTGGCCGTTACCGATCTAACATGCAGGGTTGTTTGCAAGTCGATCGTGGCATTCAGATCGGTGCCGCTGAAGCCAAGCCATTTACCGTCCTTGAACCTAGTGGTTCCCATGATGCCATCCGTGATAGTGCCGTTGCCCGCGGCGGCATAATGCGCGTCATAGGGAATGGCCAGCTCCACGGGTTTACCAAGGGCGAGATTCACCGGAACAAAGGTCTGCGAAGCGGCGAGCTGCCGCTGTCCGGTAAACACACCGGCATAGACGGTGGCGGCTTTTTTCAGCGTGAACGGCTGCCGGTATTCCGGGCTCGACGCGTCGGGTGCTTTATCGAGGGCGTACCGCAGCTTCGCTCCGTCGATGGCGCTGGTGATGGCCACGGTTGCCACGCGTCCGCCGTCGATGCTATAATGGATCACGGGGTCGGGCGACACCTGTAGCAGATCGAGCCAGGCGGTGCCGGGCGTGATCACATCGAAGGAGAGGATGGCTGTGGTCGAAGAGACCGGCGCGGTGAAGGTAAATGCATATTTCGCCCAGCTATCGGTGAGCGTATAAGAGTGGGTCTGACCCATGGCGTCGAGGGCAAGCCGGAATACCGGCATCTTGTCCCGCTTTTTTGCCCGGGCCCAAACCGAGACCGTATAGCTATTGCCTTTGTTCACGACGAGCGGCACCAGCCGGATCTTGTCCCCGCCGCTGTCCACGGGTGTGATCAGCCGCAGACTGAATAGCCCCTCGATATGTTGCCGCGGATCGGCAAAAAAGGTGGCGCCGGGATCGGCCTTCTCCCGGCTGGTAGGTGTGGTATTGGAACCAATGGGCAGCCCGGGGCTCACGATGGTTTCGAAACCGGGATTCAGCGTCAGGTTACCCGGTTCGATCAGCGAGGTGTCGGCAGTTTTGGCGGCATCCCGGATCAGGTACACGCGGGTGCCGTACCCGTCGATCATATCGTGAAGCCTGCCGTTCGCGAGGCGGACACTCCGGTTTTCGAACCAGCATTCGGCCTGCCCGCTGAGCGCCGTGTCCAATGAAAGTTCCAGCGATTTGGGTCGGTTCTCGTTATTGGCGGCCAGCACGAGCAGGTTGTTCTTATAGCGGAATACGCGCGCCAGGATGGTAGGATCATCGGCATGGATCGCAGGCGCCTCATCGGCAGACAACAAAAAAGATGTCATCTGCGCGGTTTCGACGGCCAGATCGCTGCAAGCCGACCAGGCGGACACGGATTGCGGGTTGATATTGCCTGCGGCATGGACATAGTATTGGATGCCTTTGACGCCGCTGATCAGCCCCATATAGGTCATCAGCCGTATTTCTTGCGCCGTAGGCTCCCTTGCCCACATCTCCTGGCCGCCGAAGGCCTGTGGAACGAGCCAAACGGATTTCTCATAGCGATACGCCTGGTTATAGGCGGCCAGGTCATGCATGACCTTATCCGCAGGGCCCGGGATGGGATAGGGATCGGTCATGGCAATATCCATCGTATGTCGGAAATCCGCTGCCTTAGAAGGCATCATGAACACGATCGAGATCGGATGATAAGGGTCCAGCGCATGAATCGTCTGATAAGCTGCTTCGAGGATCGCAGGGGGCCGTCCTTGTCCATCCGGCTCGTCGTTGATGTACCACGACAACAGCGCCGGATGGTCGCGAAAGGCGATGACCTCTTCTTTTAGTAAGGCCAGCTTATCCGCGTCGGACATCGCGAGACCGCGGGCGCCGTTATGACCGCTGCCGATGAGCGAATTCACGGCGTATTGTACGCGGATGCCCAGCTGGGCACAGCGATCCATATACGCTTTTCGTTCGGCACGCGTAGCCGGCAGATTGCTCTGGTAAGGCCCGATCTCGTTGAACCCATGCACCACCTCGCGTTCCGGCAGATCGCCCACGGGCGTACAATAAAAACCAAAAGGGTAGAACGGCAACCCGTCCGCGATCAACCCGCCCGTGAGCTCATCGATCTGCACGGCATTGGCTTTTGGCGCCAGCTTGTCGAGCGCGACGCTTCCCTCCTGCCCCGCGTGACCGCCCTGAAGAATGCGATAAGCGAATACGGTCGTACCCATGGGCAGATCGGACACTGCCGCCTCCAGCCGGTGTCCCACCGCGTGGCCGGCACTTGCCACCACCCGGCCATCGCGCAAAAGCTGCAGCTGAAAACCGGCGGGCGAAGCACTGTCCGGGATGATGCCGATGACGCTGGCGTTGTCACCGGGCAGATAGTAATTATAACGGCTAAAGACACGGACGGTCTGCGCGTGCAGGAGGAGACCTGCGGTGAGCAGCAGGGCGATCAACGGGTAGATAACTCGGTGCGGCACATTGGAAATTTGCCGTTAAGATACGGAACTTCGTCGGTGCGTCGCCCTCGCTTCGGCGGATCATTCCCTCTGCAAACTGTCAACGGGATTCACTACAGCGGCGCTGATCGGCCCCGGGCCGATCGGCCGAAGGCCAGACATTAGATCGCGCCTGGCGGTTCGCGGCGGATCATTCCCTCTGCAAACTGTCAACGGGATTCACTACAGCGGCGCTGATCGGCCCGGGGCCGATCGGCCGAAGGCCAGACATTAGATCGCGCCTGGCGGTTCGCGGCGGATCATTCACTCTGCAAACTATCAACGGGATTCACTACAGCGGCGCGAACCGCCTGCCAGCCAATCGCCAGAAAAGCGATCCCGATGGCGATCGCGCCTGCAACACCAAAGATCCACCAGGCGATGGCCTGCCGGTAGGCAAAACCCTGCAGCCATTTTTGCATGGCCCAAAGACCCAGGGGGACGGCGATGAGGATCGAGATGCCGATGAGTTTGAGAAAATCCAGCGAGAGCAGCCGGACGATCGTCACCACGCTCGCACCGAGTATTTTCCGGATGCCGATCTCCCGGGCACGTTGCCCCGCAGCATAGGTCGCAAGGCCGAATAGACCCAGGCAGGCGATGAGGATAGCCAGCGTACTAAAGGCAACAAAAAGGACACCCATGCGCTGTTCACTCCGGTACAACGCGTCGAAATCCTGTTCCATAAAGGAGTAGGCAAAGGGCTGTGCGGGCGACAGCTCCTTCCAGGTGTGTTCTATCCGTGCCATAAGGGCGGGAATATCGGCCTTCCCGTCCAGCCGGATGCTTAGCAAGCGATTGTCGTTTCCCAATAGAAAGACCATCGGTGCCACGTTTTCGCGGAGCGATTTGAAATTGAAATCCTTCATGACGCCGATGATGCGAAACTTTTTCATGACCTTGCCCAAATCGTCCTGCGGTTCATACAGGCTGGCGTCGATCGGATCGGCCAGGCCCATGAGCCGGGCCGCTGCCTGGTTGACGATCACTTTGTTCGAGTCCGTAGGTTGAAGCGCAGAGAAATTACGCCCTTGCGCCAGCCCGATGTGCAGCGTGGGGATATAGTCCGCATCGACGTCCCACACCTGCATTTTCACAGCGGCTGCCGGGTCGAGTTCGGCGATCCTGGAGAGTGGAATGATATTGTCCATTCCCGACGTAGGAAGATAGCCGGTAAGCGTAGCATCGGTGACGCCGGGCAGCTGTTTGATCTCCTTTTTTAACGTTGCGGCCCGATCGCCTAACAGCGCCACGTTGTCTACAACGAGGACATGATCACGTTTATAGCCGAGGTCTTTGTGATGGATATAGTCGAGCTGTCTGTGGATCGCCAGGGTTCCGATGATCAGGAATACCGACACGGTGAACTGACCGGTCACGAGAATATTGCGCAGTCCGGCGTCTTTGAACCCTTGTGCCAATTGGCCTTTGAGCACCGCGACCGGTCGAAAGGCCGAAAGATAAAAGGCGGGATAGATGCCCGCCAGAAAGCCGACGACCAGCGAAAACAACAGCAGTGCCGATACCAGACCACCGATGGAGGGTATCGTCACCCCGAGAGTCTTTCCCGACAGCTCATTGAACACCGGCAGTAGCAACCACGCCAGCACCATGCCGAGAACCGTACTGGCAAAGCTTACCAGGGTCGACTCCGCAAGGAATTGGCAGATCAAATAATTCCGCGACGATCCCAGGACCTTCCGGACACCCACTTCTTTTGCCCGGCGGGCCGATCGCGCGGTGGAGAGGTTCATAAAATTCACACAGGCGATCACCAGCACGAAAAGGGCCATCAGCGAAAAGATGTAGACATAGGTGATATTTCCATTGGCGCCAAGCTCGGCGAGTTTGTCCGATCGGAGATGGATAGCCGTCAATGGTGTCAGCGAAAACGCCATCTTGTTTCCCGCCTGCTCAAAAGCGGCAAAGGACAAATGCAGTATGCCTTCCAGCTGCGGTCCCGCATGTTTTTGCAAAAAACCTGGAAGCTTTGTCGCCAGCTGCGCTGCAGGGACGCCTTCGTACAGCAGGACATACGTGTTGAAGGCCGGCACAAGCCAGGTGTCCTCCCGGCTTTCCTCCAGCGTAGACATAGAAAGAAAGAAGTCGGCATTGAAATGGGATTGTTGAGGAATGTCCCGGATCACCCCGGTGACCTTGAACGGCAGGGTATCATTGAAAACCAGGGTTCTTCCCAGTACGTCTGCGCGGTTGAAATATTTGCGTGCGGTGGTCTCGGTGATGACCACAGAATGCGGTGCCACCAATGCCGTATAAGGATCGCCGAAAAGCATGGGCAGTGTAAACACCCTGAAGAGGGTGGCATCGGCATACAAGATCTTGTTCTCCTGGAGATGTTGATCCCCTTTGGTGACCTGGAAGCCCCCGCGTTGTGCGAGTCTTACGGTTGCTTCCACCTCGGGAATATCTTTTTTTAGCGCGGCGGCGACGGGTGCGGGCACTGTTGCATACGATTTCTCGTTGCCCCCGAATTTGATCTCGTTGTCGACGCGATAGATACGGCCCGCATATAGATTATACCGGTCGTAACTCCATTCGTCCTGTACATAGGCGACGATGAGCAGGCAGGTGGCGATTCCTACGGCCAGCCCCATTACGTTCAAGGCAGTAAATCGTTTGTTCTTTAACAGACCGCGAAAGGCCGTCTTAAAAAAATTCTGTAGCATGTTCAAGGTTTTATGTTTTATTAATCCTTGAACCATGAGATTATAAAGCGTAAGAAATCTGGCCTATTCGCGGCGGATCATTCACTCCGTAAACTGTCAACCGGATTCGCCATGGCGGCGCGAACCGCCTGAAAGCTTACCGTGAGAATGGACAGCAGCATAGCCATTGCGCCGGCGAGCGCAAAGATCCACCAATGTATGCCGACCCGGTATTCGTAGTTCCGGAGCCAGCCGTCCATGATCCAATACGCCAGTGGGAACGCCACCAGGCAGGCCAACCCCGTGAGCTTCAGAAAATCCTTTGACAGCAATGCCGCGACCCCGGTAACGGTAGCCCCCAAAACTTTTCGGATGCCGATCTCTTTGATCCGGCGTTCGGCCGTATAAGCGGCGAGACTGAACAAACCGAGACAGGAGATCAGGATGGCCAACCCGGCAAAGATACCGGAGATCCGGCTCATCCGGACCTCGCCGGCAAATAAACTGTTGAACT
>JAICXX010000187.1 GCA_025934485.1 Chitinophagaceae bacterium | reverse complement strand
TCCCAATCGCCGCCATAGCCGTCTTACTCACCTTCTCAAATAACGTCAACTCCACCACCACCTTCCCCTTCACCACCACCCGCCGCCAGATCCCCACGATCCGGCCATTGACAACAACCGCCGGCTTCAACCCCGAAAAACTGGCCTTCTCGAAGGCCGGCGACAAAATAGCACTCCGATCCGTATACCCAACCGTCAATTCATCATACGCCGGCAACAACAAAGCCGCCGGCAACGAAGCGGCCGCCGCCCGCGAAGCCGCCTCAAACCAATATTCAACCCCGTCAACAACTTCAGACGACAGCCCCCCCTTCACCACCTCCAACCCCGTCTTCGCCTGCCCCAACGTCATCCCACCCCACCACGCAAAGTCATTCACCGTCGCCGGCCCCCGGCTTAGAAAATACCGCCGCGCCAATTCCCCCAACGCGGCGTCACCGGACAAGTCCAAAGAGGCCGAGCCCCCCAAAGAGGCCGCCACCCGCGACGCCAACAAAGCATAGGTAAACTGCTTCCCCCTGCGAGGCCCCGAACAGATCAACCCCTCCAGTTCCGCATCCATCATCAAAAAATTCATCCGGATATCACTGGTATCGAGCTTCGCCCGCTTCAGCAAGGAAGCGATCTCCACCCGCGTCAAAAAACCACCATCCTGTAATGCCGCCACCATCACCTTCCTACTCTTCCGCAACACAGCCGCATCGATCGCGAGCTGACGATGATAAGGCGCACAAAATCCCCGGATACGCGGCGCCGAAAGCCGCAACATCCAACCGATATCCGCCGGCAAAACAAAATGCCAGGTCGGCCGCAATACATGCGTCCGCAAGATCGCGCCGGAGTTAAAAGCCGCATCGACCGCCGCCTCGGGCGCCCCCAGCCTCATCCCCACCCCCCACTTCGCCATCGCAAAATCCTGCGCCTGCACACACCCCATCCACCCCACCAAAGCCGCCGGATCGTGAAACGAGGCCCCAACAACCCCCTGTACAGCCATCCGCGAAAAAATAATATTCATACCCCAAAGATACCCCGCCAAGCGACAACCCTATGTCAGTAGCCGGGATTCTGCGTCAACATCGCATCTTTATTCAAATAGATCTCATTCTGCGGAATAGGCAGCAACAGCGCCTTGGAAGTAATGTTCGTCACCGGATTCACCACCGAAGTACTGTTCAACGCCAAAACCCGGTTCACCAACGTACCCGTCCGCATAAGCGTCATCCGGCGATTCTCCTCGCCTATCAGCTCCCGGGCCCGTTCGTCGAGCACAAAATCAAGCGTCATCTCGGACGAAGTCACAGCGGGAGCACCGGCCCGCGTCCGCAACGCATTGATGGACGCCGCCGCATCGGCCAAATGCCCTTCCCCAACCTGGGCCTCTGCCTGAAGCAGGTACGTCTCACCCAATCGCATGATCATATAATCCTTGATCGTCGCATACCCAAAGACGTCATTGGGATCAAAACAATACCATTTCGTGGTATGCGGACAAAGGATATAAATGGTATCCGAATTGTCATAAGGAACAGGCTGACCATACAGCGTAGGATGCGTAGGATCATTATACCAGTAATGCCGCCGGATATTCCATTCGGAATTACGCATATCCCCGCTGTCATAAAGATTATAGAGCACCCAATTGCTCAGCCGCATCCTGCCGATACCCCGTCCGCCAAGCGAGTCGCAGATCGCCATACCCGTCTCCTTATAATAGGCCGCGCCCCAGTTCCGCCGCTGCTGCCCGCTACCCGAGCTGCCACCAGCCGTGGTGTTCGGATTCTGCTGCTCGAGGACCCAGATCGCCTCGGTATTCCCCTGGCTCCGCCGCTGGTTGCCATAGACGAACATATCGGAGAAAGGATCACCGGGCAGACTGGTATGCACCCCATACCGCGTATGCACCAGGCTGAACCGGCCACTGCCGATAATAGCCTGTGTCTCGGCCTCCGCCTGCGAAAACTCTTTCATCCGGATATAACATTCAGCCAAAAGCTGCATCGCCATATACTTATTGGCCCGCCCATATAGCTTCCCTGCCGAATTCGAAGGCACCGCAGTGATATCCGGCAAGGCCCCGGCGGCGAACTGTAAATCGGAAGCGATTAAAGCATTCACAGAATCCAGCGAAGCCCGAACGAAATTGGTCTTAGGCCCCGTCAGCGGCTGGGTAACCAACGGAACGCCGCCAAAACAGATCGCCAGCTGCTCATACGCATACCCACGCATAAAATGCGCCTCCCCATCGATGTCCGCTACCGTCGAGGTACCAAGCCCCGTCAACCCCGGCTTCTCGACATTCGCGATGATATTGTTGGCATCGCTGATCAACTGATAGGCCCAGGTCCACTCCTCATCGGCCGCGGCATCGGTCGAGATCAATGTTGCGTAATTATAATACGGCACTTCGATCCCTTCCGGCTGCGTCGCAAAAGCCACATCGGTACCCACCTGCCAAACACTTGGCCAGCCCTGATGCGTGGAATAGGTATAATAAAGACTAACCTGGTAATACATACCATCCACGGCGGCTTCAAAGCCCAGCGAATCGGTAAGAGTCGCAGGCGAATAAGAAGAATAGGGCGTCTCAGCAAGATAGCTTTTCTTGCACCCAAACAAAATAGCGACCCCACCCAGCACACTAAAAATATAGATCAATAGTTTCATATAAAGTAATTTTAACGGAGTTGAAGATTGACACCAATGATGATACTCCTGACCTCAGGATAATTGGTAAGCCAGGTCGTCGAACCACGCATGCCATAGTTGTTCTCCGGGTCCCAGCCGATCCATTTAGTCCACGTGTAAAGATTCAACGCCGTGCCATAAATGGTAAGTCCGCTGATATGAGCCTTCGCCAGATCCTTATCCGGGACAGTATAGCTCAGCGTCACATTCTTCAGCCGGGTAAAAGAAGCATTCCTGGGGTAGCCATACCCGCGGGTATTGAAATAGGATAGCGCCGGCCAGAAATTGCTTTTGTTCGCTGACGTCCAGTAACCCACGGCGGCAGGTGTATTGCGCCTACCGGTTTCGTCGACATAGTTGAGGTCGTTATCATTCTTCATAATGCCTTGAACCGTCTGGATAAAGACGCTCAGATGAAAGCCGCGATAATGAAAAGTATTCGTAATGCCGCCCGTCCATTTTGGCGAGGTCTGCCCCACGATCGTCTTATCGGCCGCCGTAACCTTGCCGTCATGATTGTTATCGGCGAATTTGAGATCTCCCGGCAGCGCCGTCGGGTCCTGTTTGGAAGGGTCTTCGCCTTGCTGCCATACGCCCTGCCGCACATAGTCATAGAGCACGCCTATAGGATGCCCGACAAACCACACGTTGCCGGTATCGCTTTTGTGGTCGCCATACAAGTCGACGATCTTATTTTTATTGGCGGAGAAATTGATCATTGTCTCCCAACGGAAATCATTCAGCACGATATTGCGGGTTGTCAAAGTAACCTCGATCCCTTGATTCGTTGTCTTACCCACATTGTCCAGGATGCTGGTATAACCGGTGATCGAAGGGATCTGCCGGCTCAGGATCAGCCCGCTTGTATTGCTGTGATAAACGTCGATATTACCCGTGATCCGGTTCTGAAAAAAACCGAAATCGAGCCCGATATTCGCCTGCGTCGTACTCTCCCAGTGCAGGTCGGCATTGCCCAAGGTCCCACCGACAACTCCGATAGTCGTTAATCCGTTCATCGTATTCTGAACCGAATTATCAGAAGTTATAGTGCCATAAGGGTCGATAGCCTGGTTACCGGTTTTCCCATAGGAACCACGCAGCTTCAGGTTACTCACAAAGCGTACATTGTTCATAAAGCTTTCCTGGGCGATATTCCAACCCACCGCGGCACTAGGGAACAGTCCGTACTTACTGGTTTTCGCGCCAAAAACCGACGACCCGTCACGACGCGCGGTAAGCGTCAGCAGATAGCGATCATTATAGGAGTAGTTGATCCTCGCCATCTGCGAGAGCTTGTTATATTTGGATTGATAAGAACCTTTTGCGCCGGCATTGGGATTCCCCGGCGGCGGCGTCGCAGCATATTGCTCGTAAATACTGGTCGGCGTCAGGGTTGCAGCAGCGCCGATATTGTTATAGGTGAGCAGATCGTTCACGAAACCCGTAGCCGTATAGGCATCCACAAAATATTTCCGTTGCTCGGCGCTATAAAGCCCGGTAAAATCGATATGATGTTTATCGAAGTCCCGGGCATAGGTCAAAATGTTCTCTACCAGGTAGTGATTGGTCTCGGAGTTATACGTCGTCGCCTGCCCTAATAGATTATTGGCGTCACGACCCGTATAGGTGTAAATCGCTGCAGGCAGATAACTCGAACCCGCATTCAACCGGTATTTCAGCCCCTTGACCACGCCACCGAACTTCACTTCGGCATATCCATTCCCGCTTAAGGTAGAAGTATGATTGACATTGGCGGTGTATAGCCCAAGCAGCGGATTGGTATACAGCAGCTCAGGATACATCGGATAGATATTGTACGTCCCATTGGGATTATACTCGACGCCGTAAGGGCTCATGGCGGTGGCGTTCAGGAGATTCGCCTGCCCGCCGTCATAATTATTATAGGCATAATACGTCGACGTCCCCACAGTCAGAAAGTCCGTAACATCGATATCGAGATTGGCCCGGACACCGGCACGATGATATTGATACCCCTTGATCGCTCCTTTTTGCTTTTCATACTCCCCCGAGATATAATACCGAACCTCCTTGCTGCCACCCGAGATGCTGAGACTGTTATCGGTGGTGACCCCCTGCTGCGTAACCTGTTTGATCCAATCCGTGGTCTTACCCGCGTTGTAGTTCCCCAGTTCGCTTTGATTGGGCACCGGACCCGTCTGAACCTGCTTCGTCTCCGTCATAAAGTCCTTGTATTTCTGGACATAGGAGGGACCATTCCGGGGTTCCAGCACATGGGCCAGCTTATCGAAACCGGTATAGGTATTGGCCCGGATCACCGGTTTGCCCGCCACACCCCGTTTCGTCGTAATAAGAATGACGCCATTCGACCCGTTAGTACCATAAATGGCCGTAGCGGAGGCATCCTTCAGCACCTCCACAGAAGCGACATCATTGGGGTTGATATCATTGATCGACCCGTTGGTGCCCGTCAGGGGGAAACCATCTACCACGACATAAGGCCCCGAGTTGGCGGTAATGGAATTCTGCCCGCGAACCAGTACACTGGGTGTCGCCCCCGGAACACTGGAGGTATTGGAAACGGAAACGCCGGCCACCGATCCCTCGACAGCCTGAAAGAGATTCGTCACCGGCAGCTCGGAAAGCCGGTCCTTGGGAACACTGGAAACGGCGCCCGTGACATCCGCCCGCTTTTGGGTGCCATAGCCCACCACGATGACATCGGCCATTTGTTGATTAGATGCAACCAGGCTGACATCTACGGAATGACGGCCATTCAAACCCACCGTCAACGTTTGAAAACCCACCCTGCTAAAGATCAGGGTAGCATGGACATCGGCGTCAAGTGTAAAAGCTCCTTGTTCGTCCGTTTGGACGGCGCCGGTAGTACCGCGGACCATCACAGTGACATTGGACAGGGCGCTGTCGCCGGAGACGACCCGTCCATGGATGGTTGTGTGCTGCGCCATCAATGCAGTGGAAAAGCCAAGGCATAGCAAGAGCAGGGCCAGGGCCTTTTCTTTTGGCAGGCAATTTCTCATAATCGTTCGTTTTGCTGGATTTACAGCAAAATAACGCAGGCCCGCCAGAGCCATAGGGGGGATAATCTCAGGAATTAGGGGGTGAATTCACATTTTATTAAGCTGATACCTGGCCGAGAATACTTTCCTGTATTTTTTGATGTAGTCGGATGGGTTGACGCCAAATTGTTTGTGGAACTGCTCGCGAAAATACCGGCCATCACTAATCCCCACCATTAGCGCCACCTCGTTGACATTAGAACTGGATTGGATAAACAGCTCGGCGGCTTTTTTTAGCCGGATACTTCGGATAAAAACGTTAAGGCTCTGCCCCGTGACCTCCTTTAGCTTCTGATAGATCTTGGAATGGCTCATCCCCAACTCAGCCGAAAGCTTTGGAATGGAAAAATCGTCGTCTTCCAGATGCGCTTCCACAACCGCGATCAAGCGCTCCAGGAATTCCTTATCCTCCGGCGTCAATCGGGACCTGTCGGCGCCATGAACGATGGCATGATAAATGGACTGTTGGACCCGGTTGCGGCTCTCGAGCAACGCTCCTGCCCGCGCAAGCAGCAATTCCCGGTCAAAAGGTTTCGTGATATAATCATCCGCCCCATGCTTCACCCCCTCTAGTTTGAAATTGGCCGAAGCCGAAGCGGTCAGCAGGATCACCGGAGTCTTGCCCAACACCGGGTCATTTTTAATCGTCTCGCATAATTCGATGCCGGAGATCCCCTCCATATGCAGATCGGATATGATGAGATCGGGGTGATTTTCGCGGGCCAGCGCAATGCCATCCTCCCCACTAAGCGCCTTGAAAAGGACAAACCGGTTCTCAAACATCTCGCAGACATAGTTCAGCAGCTGAGGATCGTCGTCGACCACCAGCAGACTGGGCTTGTCCGTTACCAATGCGGCGCAGTCATGGGGCGCTTCCGCCTGCGTTTCTTCGGCTATCTCCCGAACAAGGGCGGACAATCCCACAGAAGGCTCAGCGGCGGCGACCCCGGCACCATAAGGAAGAAGCACCCGGAAGACCGTACCCTCCCGCTCCACACTTTCATACGTAATAGTTCCCCCGTGCGCGTCCACGAATTGTTTCACGAGATATAAGCCGATGCCGAAACCCGAGATCGACGTCTTATCGCCATTCCGGAACTGATAGAACTTGTCGAAGAGCCGGTCGCCCACATCTTTTGGGATGCCGGTCCCCGTGTCCCGAACTTCCAATAAAGCCTGGCCGTCTGTCGATTCCTCCGCACGAACCACGATCATCCCTTTCTCAGGCGTATACTTCAGGGCATTCGAGATGAGATTGTAGAGCACGATCTCTATCTTCTCCTTATCCACCTCGAGGCTAAGCGGTCCGGCGGAACATTCATACCGGTAATCGATCTCCTTCGACCGGGCGGAATCAACAAAACAAAGAAACACCTGCCGGCAAAGTTCCCCAATATCCACCGGCGCCAGTTTCAGCTCGTCGAGCCCGCTTTCGGCTTTCCTGAACAACAATAGCTGGTCTACCAGGCTCAGCAGTCGTTGTGCATTCCGGTGGATCAGCTCCAGGCCAGCCGCATGCCCCCCCAACGACCCCTTGGCGAGCATGTCCTTCGCCGGATTGATGATCAGCGTTAGCGGGTTTCTGAACTCGTGGGTGATATAGGTGAAGAACGACAATTTTCGTTCGATAAGCTCTTTTTCCTTTTCCGTTTCCATCTGCGCTAGCCGGACCTCATACCGCAACCGCCATTTGGACCGGGAATACTGCCGGTAGAAAAAAGCAACGCCGGCCGCTAACAACAGATAGCCCAAATACGCCCACCACGTACGGTACCACGGCGGCAGAACGATCACATACAACAACGCCTCTCCCTTGCTCCAGATACCATCGGCCCGGCTGACCCGCACCTTGAAGATATAGTCGCCCTCCCGCAGGCTGGAATAGTTGGCTGTGCGGCTGCTTTTGGCGTCGTTCCAATCCTTATCCCAGCCGCATAAGCAATAAGAATAATGCAGCTTGTCCGTACAATCGTATTCCAATGCGGTGAAATCCAGCGAAAGCATGGCCTGACTAAAAGGCACCCGCAGCTCAGTAATGGCGCCGCCGCCAGTAGCCTTCACATAAGCGGAGTTGCCACGAATAGACTCATTACGGACACGGACATCCGTAAGATGGATCTCCGGCAGTCCGGTCGACTCGTGAATACTGTCCGGCTCGAACACATTGAAACCTTTGATGCCACCAAAAAGCATCTCACCCGTAGACAAGGTCAAAGCGGCATTGAAACTGTACTGCATACTTTGCAGCCCATCGGACGTGGAGAATTTCCGGAACCTCCCCTCCTTTTGCTGATATTCCACAAGCCCATCGTACGTGCTGATCCAGAGATTCCCATGGGCATCTTCCAGGATACGCAGGATCGTATTATCCGGCAGACCGTCCGCCGTGGTGAAACGCCGGTACTTACCCGAAACCCGGTCGAAAAGCAAAAGACCGCCCTCTTGAGTGCCGACCCAGAACTGCCCCCGCCGGTCCTCGTGAAGACTGCGGACCGTGTAATCCATGGGAAAGACCTGGTGATGTTTATGCTCCTTGTCGATGCGGATCAGCGACGAGTAGTTACCGCCCCAGAGATGGCCTTCCCTGTCCTCATAAAGGACCTGCAGATCGTCGATCTCGTCGTCGAAATTTTCAAACTGCTGTTTGGCTTCATTGAACCGGAAAAGACTTCCTTCGTTGGTCGCACAGGCCCAGATGGTACCATCCCGATCCTCCATGATATTCCAGATATGCTTTTCTTCCAGGTTAGATTCGGCATTGATACACCCGAAACGACTAAAGGTCCCTTTCTCCCGATCAAATCGGCAAACCCCTTCAAACCACGTCGAGACCCACAGCCGGTCTTTATGGTCACACAGGATGCCCGTGATGAAATTATTCGAAATCGACCCCGCCTTCGCCGGATTATGAAAATAGGCCTTGAACGTCCCCGTCCGCCGGTTCCAGAGCCGAAGCCCGGCGCCGTCGGTACCGATCCACACCCCATGATCCTTGTCTTCACAAAAGGAAAGAATGAAATTGTCTATGGGATTGCCACGCCCCGGGATCGTGTAAGTCGTAAAGGTACGCTGGCGCGGGGCGATGACACTGATCCCGCCCCGGAGCGTACCCACCCATTTCCGGCCGTCCCCGTCGATATAAATGGAATAAACGGCATTGCTGTTGACCAGCGGGTCGCCCGTCGCGGACAACAACGGCATCGTCTTCCCGTCGCGGCACCGAAGCCGCCATAAACCCGATCCATCCGTGCCCACACAAAGATCGTTATCCCGTTCTACGCTGATGCTGACCACGCGCGTCCTTTGCGGAAGTACATTGCCCGACCACGAGCCCCGGGTGCTGTCGTAATATTGCAAACCGTTGTCTGACCCTACCCATATTGTTCCCTGATGATCTACCCTCAGGCTGAAACATACACGGATGGCTTTGTTCACCGGCGTGAGCGACGCCGTACGCAGATCATATACATAAAGTCCCCTGCCCTGGATAAAGACCCAGGCCCGTTGTCCTGAAATATCGGGTTCAATGCAAAAGACATCATAACCGCCCCTGGCGCCTTTTAATTCATCCAACGGAATCTGCCGCCCGGTCTTTGTCCCATACGGAAAGACCAGCAAGCCGGAATCATGAGAGCCGGCCAGCATATCCCGCCCCGCGATGCAGGCAACGATATGGATATTGTCCCGTGCCTGTACCACTCCCCGGCCATCACAGGAAAAATAGGCCAGCGGGGTAAAGGCATTGGTCGCCGGGTCGAAAAAAGTCAATCCTTTTTGCCCACCGATCCACACCCGGTTGTACCCGTCCGCGCTTATCGTTGCAATTTGATTAAAGGGGATGGAAGCAGGATCGCCGATCACATTACGATAGACCGTAAAACCGTAACCGTCGTAGCGATTGAGACCGTCGTAGGTCCCGAACCACATAAAACCCCGTTGATCCCGGCAGATACAGGTAACGGCATTGTTGGAAAGACCTTGCTCGATCCCCAGGTACTTGACCCCGGGGCCGCCCGTAGCATAAGCCAGTGCAGCTATCGCCTCCAGGAGGAGCAGCAGCAAGCCTCTCCCCAGACAGTAGTAGGTTTTCATGCAGGCAATCGTTTAACAGTTAACGCACAAGATGATCAATGCACACTGTGGTCGTTCGGGAAATCCTCACCGCTCCAGATCTTCTGCGCACTCCATTTCTCCGCCGGCTTAGCCCAAAAATCATCCGTATCCGGCAGACCCAGCGGCAGAAAGATATTGGTACAGATATAAGGACTACCCGAATTGTTGTAAAAATCCCCCAGGCTCGGTTGCGAACCATATAAGCCGATGGTAAGCCACCCGTCTTTCGTAAAGGTCGTCGGACTCTCCAGGGTCTTTCGGATCACGGCAGTCAGCGCACAGCGTACACTGGCCGGCGACAGCTGTGCCGGCAGCTTCTTTCGTAAGGCCATATCGGCGAGATGATGAAAAGCCGCACCACGATAGATAATGCTCCGGCCCGTGGCAGGATACGTCCCATCCACGTTGATCAGCCGTTCCTGGATAATGGCATACCGCTCATTCCGCTGGTAGATCTTCGGGATCAGTTCGCGGTAAGCATTCGTTTTCGTACCTATTATGTCACAGATGGTAGCCAGATACGGATGGATCACATAGCTGTTGTAGTAGTCGAAAGCGTAGCCCGGGCCATCCGAATACATCCCGTCGCCCCGATACCATTCTTCGAGCTGCATCATGGCATAATCCACCCGCATCGGGTCCCAGTCATAACCAAAATTGGCCAGAAAGACTTCGTTCATGGCGGAGAAAAGAAGCCAGTTCGAAAACACCGGCTTAAACTGTCTCGTCGTCCGGATGGATGCCACCAGCCGTTGCCGGGTAACCGTATCCAGATGCTCCCAAAGCCAGGGCGCACGGATAAAGGCCAGTGCGAGATAAGACGCATCCACGAGCTGCTGACCCGTGATGTCAAAACGCATAAAATCCTTCGCATTCGAATCGAGGGCATTGCGGATACCTTGTAATGCCCACTCTCTGTATTGCTGCCGAAGCCGCTGCTCTGCAACGCTCCCGCCTTCCCCTTGCAGCCAGGGTGCAATGCCGCTAAGCGTGCGGCCCAGGATCTCGAGATAGGCTACCTTTCGTCTCGACTCGGCATTGTCGATATGGATGGAGACCGTCGTTGGCATGTTGATGCGCAGACTGTCGTGTGCGAGGCTTCTCATTACAGGACGGGCAATCCTGTCGAGCTCCGCGATCCAGAATTGGCGGTCGCTTACCTTTTGAGCCGAAACGGCCATTGGCGCTGTCGCGCACAGCCAGAGCACCGCAGACAATACGAACTTTCTCATTCGCTACAATGCTAATATTATTTTAGCAGGCATACATTTGTTTCTACGAAAACGTTGTCGTAACCCCCTGGGGCCCCCAATACATGCAACGCCGTTACATCCCCTTTCGCCACACATTA
>JAICXX010000202.1 GCA_025934485.1 Chitinophagaceae bacterium | reverse complement strand
TTCTGGATGCGGGACTTCAGTACGGATTTCGGAATCTCTATCCGTTGTCTGCCGACGCCGTGCCAGATATTCTTGTGCGACCCCACTTTATTCTGCTCCATTGTCGTAATTTAGTGTACTTCTGACAGATAAAAAGTTAATATTACTATTTAGCTTACTCATTTTCGGTGGCTTTTTACAGTTGACGGCCCAGCAGACGCCTGTCGATGGTTATGACGTCGTTTGGAACGGCGCCAGCCTTGATGCGTCGGCATCGATGCCTTGCGGAGGTGGCGATATCGGTCTCAATGTCTGGGTAGAAAATGGAGATTTGCTGTTCTATTTTGCCCGTAGCGGCAGTTTTGACGAAAATAACGCCCTGTTGAAGGGAGGAAGGATACGGGTGCGGCTGCGGCCGAATCCGCTGGAGGGGATGGTCCGGCAGGAACTGGTCTTACGGGATGGCGCGGTGGTCGTATCAGGTAAGGCCGGGGGCGTAAGCGTCAATAGTCGGGTTTGGGTAGATGTGTTCCGGCCGGCCGTGCATGTGGACATGGATGGGAGCCGGCCGCTGGATGCCGAGGTAACGTATGAAAGCTGGCGGACGGCCGACCGTGCGCTCAGTGGCAAGGAGAATAATGCCAATTCCTATAAATGGGGTTTTCGGCATGCGCCGGGAGGACGCGTGGTGACGCGCCGGGACAGTATTCATTTCGCTTCGGGAGGCGTGGAATTCTTTCATCACAACGAGGGTGAAACTGTCTTCGATGTCACGGTTCATCAGCAGGGACTCGACCCTGTGAAATCCGAGTTGCGTGATCCCTTGAGGGGGCTTACGTTCGGCGGGCTCCTTTTGGGGACGGATATGGTTCCGGGGGGTAAGACCACCGGGCGATATATCGATACCGATTTCGAAGGTTGGCGATTGATCAGCCGGCGGGCGGCGAAGGAGCGGCATATATTGCTGGTGTTGCATACCGAGCAGGTGAGCGCCGGCAGGGATTGGGAGGAAGGATTACGATCGGCGGTTGCCGGGGTGCGGATGCAGGAGCGGACGGCGCAGGAGGTTACCCGGCGGTGGTGGTCGGTTTTTTGGAAACGCAGCTTTATTTGCATCGGTGACAAAACTTCCCCGGAGTGGAAAGTGGGGCGGAATTACCAGCTGTTCCGGTATATGCTCGGGTGTAATGCCTATGGCTCCGAGCCCACGAAATTCAATGGCGGACTGTTTACCTATGATCCTTCCCTGGTAGATCCTTCGGTGCAGGCCACGCCGGATTTCCGGAATTGGGGCGGGGGAACGATGACCGCGCAGAACCAGCGGCTGGTCTATTGGCCGATGCTTCGCAGCGGGGATTTCGAGCTCATGAAACCACAGTTCGAATTCTATCTCCGGAGCCTCAAGACAGCCGAACTGCGGAGCCGCATCTATTGGGGACACGGAGGCGCCTGTTTTACGGAGCAGCTGGAGGATTTCGGGTTGCCTAACAGCGCCGAATACGGATGGGATATGCCGGCGGACCATGACAAAGGCGTAGAATACAATGCCTGGCTGGAGTACGAATGGGATACGGTGCTGGAATTCTGCCAGATGATGCTGGAGACGGAGCGCTATAGCGGCGCCGATATCCATCCTTATATCCCTTTTATCGAAAGCTGTTTGCGTTTTTTTGACGAGCATTATCAGTATCTGGCACGGTTGCGGGGGCGTCGGGCTCTCGATGGGGAAGGACACCTGATCTTATATCCAGGCTCTGCCGGCGAAACCTATAAAATGGCCTATGACGCTTCTTCGACGATCGCAGGTTTGCACACGGTGTTGACGCGACTGCTTGAATTGCCTTCGAAGTATCTCGCCGATAGCTCGCGGACGTATTTTACGGGTATGCTGCGCCGTTTGCCACCACTGGCTTTCGGAAGTTTTGACGGCCATCCGACGATCGCGCCGGCGCGGGTCTGGGAACGTGTCAATAACAAGGAAACCATGCAGCTCTATCCGGTGTTTCCCTGGGGCATCTATGGCGTCGGCAGGCCGGGACTCGATACCGCTATCAATACTTATAAATACGATACCGACGCGATCCGTTTCCGGTCGTATATCGGCTGGAAGCAGGACAATATCTTTGCGGCCCGCCTGGGGCTTACTTCGGAAGCCGCTTCGCTGACGTTGAAGAAGCTGGCCGACGGCCCGCGGCGTTTCCCTGCCTTTTGGGGTCCCGGTTTCGACTGGGTCCCGGATCATAACTGGGGAGGTTCCGGGATGATCGGGCTGCAGGAGATGCTGTTGCAGACGGATGGAAAGAAGATCTATCTTTTCCCTGCCTGGCCGGCGGCATGGGATGTACATTTTAAACTTTATGCCCCCTACTCTACCACGGTGGAGGCGGAGCTCAGGGCCGGGAAACTGGTCTCGCTGAAAGTGTTGCCGGAGGAGCGGCGGGGGGATATCATCAATCTACTACGATGAAAGCACGCTTACTGATCATGGGTTGTTTTCTTGCGGTTTCGTCCATACTATTTTCGCAGGGTGCGTATGCGCAAGACAAAGCGTTAGTCAATACTGAAGAAAGCCATCACGCCGTCCTGGAATCCGTCGACATGGGTTCGGTCCAGTGGACAAAGGGGTTTTGGGCGGATCGTTTTGAAGTATGCCGGGACTCCATGATCCCCCATCTCTGGAAGATCTATCATGACCCGAAGATCAGTCATGCCTTTACCAATTTCATGATCGCCGCCGGTCTGGACACGGGTGTTCATGTCGGACCGCCTTTTCACGACGGCGATTTCTACAAGTTGTTGGAGGGTGTGGCGGCGGTCTACGCGATCACGCGGGACCCGCGGCTGGATACGATGATGGACAATGCCATTGCGGTGATCGCCCGGTGTCAGCGGCCTGACGGCTATATCCATACGCCGACGTTGATCGAGGAGCGGAATCATCCCGGCCAGAGTGCTGCGTTCCAGGACCGGCTGAATTTCGAGACCTACAACATGGGGCATCTGATGACCGCGGCTTGTGTGCATTACCGGGCCACGGGGAAGAAAACGTTGTTAGCCGTAGCCATCAAGGCCGCGGACTATCTGTCGGCCTTTTATCAGCATTCGACACCGCAGCTGGCGCGAAATGCGATCTGCCCCTCGCATTATATGGGGATCGTGGAATTGTACCGGACGACACACAATCCCGCCTATCTGGAGCTGGCGAAAAATTTGATCGATATCCGCGGTATGGTCAACAATGGCACCGATGACAACCAGGACCGTGTGCCCTTCAGGGATCAGACCGTGGCGATGGGACATGCCGTTCGGGCCAACTATCTGTATGCCGGAGTCGCCGATGTGGTGGCGGAAACGGGTGACGATTCGCTGAAGCATTGTCTGGATGCGATCTGGAAGGATGTCACCGAGCATAAACTGTATATTACGGGAGGGTGCGGCGCCTTATACGACGGCGTTTCACCCGATGCCGTCTCCTATGATCCCACCCGGATCCAGGAAGTACACCAGGCGTATGGACGTGATTACCAGCTGCCGAATACCACCGCGCATAACGAGACCTGTGCCAATATCGGGAATATGCTCTGGAACTGGCGGATGTTATTAACCTCAGGTGATGCGCGATATGCGGACGTCCTGGAACAATCGCTGTACAATAGCGTGCTGTCCGGGGTGAGTCTCGATGGGAACCGTTACTTCTACACCAATCCCTTGCGTGCATCCCGCAAATTCCCTTATACCTTGCGTTGGGCAGGTGGCCGGCAGGAATACATTGCGTTATCGAACTGTTGTCCGCCGAATCTGGCGAGGACGATAGCCGAGGTCGCCGATTATATGTATTGTATCAATAAGAAAGGGTTGTATTTAAATCTGTATGGAGGCAACACATTGAAGACTTCCGGGATCGCCTTGCGCGAGGAGACCGAATATCCCTGGGACGGTAAGGTGGCGATCACGATAGCGGAGGCGCCGGCAACGGCTTTTTCGCTGTTTCTCCGGTTACCGGGTTGGTGCCATGGAGCCAGCGTGCGGGTCAATGGCAAGCAGGTTCCGCTCTCGCCCGTTCTGGGTTATGCGGAGCTCCATCGCTTATGGAAATCAGGAGACGTCATTGTCCTGGAGTTGCCGATGCCTGCCGTGTTGATGGAGGCCAATCCGCTGGTCGAAGAAACGCGGGGACAGGTGGCAGTACGCCGCGGACCGGTGGTCTATTGTGTGGAGTCGCCGGACCTTGGTGCCGGGGAAGCCGTCGCCTCGGTGGCATTGCCTTCGAAGATCGATCTGCAGCCGACGCCGATGAGCATTGGGAAGAGCCGGATGATGGCCCTCACGGGGCATGCCTACCTTTTGCCGGCGAGCGACGGGCGGCTTTACCAGGAGCTGCCGGCAACGGCGCCTAAAGCCATCACCATAAAGTTGATCCCATACTTTGCCTGGGCCAACCGCGGGGCGTCGGACATGTCCGTTTGGATGGATCTATATCGCTGATGTCTTGTAGATATCCGGATTCGCGATCTCCATATAGCGATCGGCACCCGCAATGGGTTTCCAACCATACTGCCGGTACAACCCATGTGCGTCGGAGGTGAGCAGCATCCAGCGGCGCAGGCCCTGCAGATCAGGATGGGCCATGATCTCGCCGACGAGCCGTTTGGAGAGGCCTTTTCCGCGATGCTCCGGGAGGATGAATATATCGCCCAGATAGGCTATCGTCGCAAAATCGGTGATGACGCGGGCGAAGCCAACCTGCCGGTCCCCCCGGTAGACCCCAAAACAAAATGAATTTTCTATTGAACGCTTGACAATTGCAAAAGGAATGTTAAGGCTCCAATAGGCTTGAGTGCTTAAAAAGGCGTGGATCAACGGCAGGTCCAACTTGCTTTTGTCGGTCGAAACGGAGTAGTCCTTGTCGTGAATTTGCATAAGCGAAATTATTAATTATCTTGCTTTTGTGTTTGCCGGAACAAAAAACAGCCTATTCGTACTGATCGTATGCTTTTTGTGCCATGTTTGCATCGGGCAGACCAGGGGCATCACGGGAACTGTAATGGATTCCGTAACCCATCAACCCATCGCCAATGCGACCATCAGCACACCAAACGGTCACAGGGGCGTATTGACCGATTCCGCCGGTCATTTCCATCTTTCTACCGACAAGGATGTCCCGAAGCTGGTGATCTCTGCGGCAGGCTATCAGTCGATAAGTCTTTCCACCAGGGATCAGCTCGTGGTGATCTATCTGTCCAAAAAATATACCCTGCTGAAGGAGTTTGTTGTCAAAAGAAAACCGGGCCGGTATCGCAACAAGAACAATCCCGCGGTCGAGCTTATTCGCAAAGTGATCGCTAATAAGGCCAGGAATGGCCCCGAGGCAGCTGCCTATACTTCGTATCATGAATACGAAAAGGCACGGCTTCTGCTGGAGAATGTGCCCAAGGTACTGATCGATAATTTCCTGCTGAAAAAGTATCATTTTCTTTTCGACAACAGGGACACGACCACCGTGCCGGGAAAGTCGTTGATCCCGGTGTATATCGAAGAAGTGTCTTCACAAAGACTTTTCCGGAAGAAGCCCGCCGCCAAAAAGAAAGTGGTGCTGGGGCATAAGAGCGTCGACTATGGCGAATTCCTCGACATGAAGGGGATCAGCGAGGGGATCAACCGGTTGTACGAGGATATCAACATCTATGACAATACGATCCAGGCCTTCACCATGCAGTTCGTGAGTCCGGTGGCGGACCTGGCGCCGACCTTTTACATGTATTTTATCCGGGATACCATCGAAGAGAACGGGGTGAAGCTGGTCGAGTTGTATTTTACTCCGCGGAACCCGGAGGACCTTCTTTTCCGCGGAACGCTATATATCACGCTGGATGGCCGCTATGCGATCCGGAAGGCAGAGTTGGGTGTCAGCCAACATATCAACTTGAACTATATCCGGGAATTCAAGGTGACCCAGGATTTCGAAATGGGACCGGGGGATCATTATTATCTTGCAACCAGCGATATGATCGCGTTCCTGGCTCCCTGGGCGCGGGCGATGGGCATGGTAGGGGAACGCATTGTGAAGATAGATCAATACCGCAATCTGCCGATCTCGAATATAGCCTTCGAGGGACCGGAGGTCGACAGCGTTCACCAGGTGGAGGGGCGGTCCGACAGCTTCTGGGTCGCGGACCGGCCGATACCGTTACAGGAAACCGAGGCAAGGACATACAGAAATACCGACAGCCTGGTGAAAATGAAATCCTATCACCGGTTGCTGGACTATGCAACGGCATTCACGGCCGGTTATAAATCGGTAGGCAAGATCGATGTGGGGCAGATCGGCAGTTTTTATACCTTCAATCCCGTGGAGGGTAGCCGGTATAAATTCGGAGCCCGGACTACCCCAAGGTTGAACACACGGGTTTATGGGGAATCCTATATAGCCTATGGCGCCAAGGACAACCGTTGGAAATATTTTGGCAGCGCCACTTATGCCTTCAACAACAAATCCATCTATACGTTCCCGGTGCATTATTTCCAGGTGAGCTATATGAACGATACAAGACCGCTTGGCCAGGAGAATGCCTTTGCCGTGGGCAATAATTTCTTTAGCTCCTTTAGTCATGGCGATAATTCTAAATGGCTTTATAACCAGGTCTTCAGGCTAACCTATATCCACGAGTACGACAATCATTTCTCGTATACGCTGGGGGCGAAATACTGGCAGCAGGAACCTACCGGCTCGTTAAGCTATATTTATCAGACGGGGCCCGACCAGTTTGACACGGTGAAGCGGCTGACGACGGGCGAGCTTTCGGCCACCTTCCGTTGGGCTCCGCACGAAGAGCTCGTTCAGAACAAGGCTGGGAGGGTAAGTATCATCAACAAGTATCCCATCATTACCTTACAATATGGCAAGGGTATCCAGGGATTGTTCGGCGGGCAATATAACTATGACGCGCTCCATCTGAATATCTACAAACGCGTATATGTCTCGCCGCTGGGATTTTCCGATATTTCAATGGATGCCGGTTGGCTGAGTGGCAATCTTCCCTACCCTTTGTTAGTCGTGCATCCGGGCAATCCCAGCTATTTCTATAGCCAGGCGGCCTATAACATGATGAATGTGGGCGAATTCGTGAGCGATCACTATGCAAGTTTACATGTCGACCATTTCTTCAATGGTTTTTTCTTCAATAAGATCCCCGGATTCAAGTATCTGCGGTTGCGGGAAGTCATCGCCGGGAAGATCCTTTATGGCGGGTTGCGGAATCAGAACAATCCGTTTGTGAATCCGGCGCAGATGAAATTCCCGCTGACGGATGGGGTGCTCTCGACCTATTCCCTTGGTGCGAAGCCTTACATCGAGGCCAGCGCGGGCATCTACAACATCTTTACCATCTTCCGACTCGATGTCATCAAGCGGTTTACTTACCTGGATCATCCGCATATCAGCAGTGTGGGGTTGCGGATCAGCTCGAATTTTAGTTTTTAGCCTTACAAAAGGGAAGCTAAAGCTATGGCACTTTTTACCAAGCCGGAGCGCTTTAGATTTTCTAACACTTTTTCGATGGGTATGGGCGGATTTTTCAAGTATTTTACTTGATTGGTCAGCGCCTTGATGGCTTTTGTTTTATCTCTGTCTATACAAGCCAATACGAAATCGTCCGGATGTGTAGCGGAAATATCGTAAGGGGCCAGGTTTTTCCGGGGAAAATCTTTCAAGTTTGCAGTGACTATTATCTGGGCTTGTCCTTTGATGGCGGCAGCAAGCACGTGTCTGTCGTCGGGGTCAGGGAGCGAAAGGCCTGCGACAATCGATTCGTAATCTTTTATATTTGATCGTTCGAAATATCGATTCATAGATAGCTGTGTGGCCTCGACTGAAGTTCTATTAATGTCTGGCCTTGCTTTCATCAAATTCCGGGCCCATTCCTCTTGAATTGACTCCGTCCATAAAGGAAAATATACTTTGAGGCTCGCCAGGTAAAGCAGGTAATCCCTCAGCGGAGCCGGATAAAGAACGTTGGCATCAAGGATGGCAGTAATATTGGCATGCTTAGACGTCATACAGGCCTAGTTCCTGGGCTTGCTTGGCAAGGAATTTCAAACCTTTCATACGACTCTTGTACAACTTCTTATCGAAAGCAACCAAATCGCTGAATTTGACTCTACGATGAGTACCTACCTTTACAAATGGGATATCTCCGGCTTCCAACATATCTACAAGATGCGGTCTCGATACTTTCAAATAATCCGCGGCTTCCTGAGTGCTAATATAAGTATCGGCGGACAGGACTGCGGTATCCTTGCCATCAGCCATATTGTTTAGAATAGCAATCAGCAATTTCATAGCTTTTTCCGGAATATGCAAAGACTGATGGTTGGGCTTCACGCCAATTTGAATGGATTTCCCATCTTTGGAGGCTTTTTTGAGCTTCTCCACCGATTCTTTGGCGATTTGCTGGTCCGCCTTAGTGGTTTTCTCTAATAATGCTTCCATAAATATGAAGATTTATGGAGTAAAGTTAAGTGAAATAAACGAAATAAACGAAATAAACGAAAATTTGGTTAGACGGAAAGGTGGAGGAGATCGCTAAAGGCTTTGCGGCCTTTGGGCGTGACGAGGACGGCCCGGGTATTGGGCATTCGGCGGAGCCAGCTGTCGTCGAACATTTTTTGAAGGATGGCGGCGCCGAGGGAGCCGGCGAGGTGGGGCCGGCGTTCGGTCCAGTCGAGACAGGCCCTGGCGAAGCTGCGGCGTTCACCTTTAAGGGCCTCACAGTCTATGCCGAGTTCGTTGAACCAGCGGATGCCTTTGGCGGTCGGGGTGAAATTATTTCCGGTGTGCTCGAGGAGGTGTTGTTTGACCAGCGTTTCTGTGAGCGCCACCCCTACCCTGCCGGCGAGATGATCGTAGCAGGTGCGACAGGTGCGAATGGGCGGATCTTCCTTTACGGCCGCTTCCTTGGGTTTAGCGGGTAGCAGACCGGCCAGCGATTCTACGGCATAGGCGACCTCGGGACGGGAAAAGGCATAGTAGCGGTGACGGCCCTGGATCTCGACCGACAGCAGATCGGCTTTGATCAATTTACTCAGGTGCATGCTGAGGTTTTGCGGTGAGGTGTCGACGGTGACGGCCAGCTCCGAAGCGGTGTAGGCGCGCCCATCGAGGAGCGCCCAGAGGATATTCGCTCTTATGGGGTCGCCGATCAATGCGGCCATCGAGCCCAGATCGTTTTGCATAACTTTAAAGTTAACCAATTTTAGAATGCCATGATACGAACGGGTCCGATCAATCCGGCGGGAAGCAGCGGCCCGTCGGGACGCTTTGGCGCGCTCGTCCAGGTACGCCGTTCGTTTTCGGGCAGATGCCCGTCGCCGACCAGGCGATTATTCCAGGTATTGGTCACCGTTATCTTTATCTCGTTTGCGCCGGCGTGGATCGCTTTTGAGATGTCGAGGGCGTTGGCAGTCCAGACGGTACCGCAGTCGATGTCATTGAGGGTTATGCTGGCGATGTCGTGGACGGTGCCGAGGTCAAGGTAAAGGTGTTTTTTTGTTTTTGTCCATTGGAAGGTCCTGGAGTAGACCGCGGGGCCGGAATAATAGCGGAGGTTCGAGTCGGGGCCGGTGGTCCAGCTCATCAGCGAATCAAAATGTTGTGGCGTCGCGGGTCCGCCGAAGGCGGTGTCGAATTGGACGGACCAGGGGCCGGCGAGGATGGCGACCGGTTTCGGATGAGGTTCGGGCCCTGTCTCGCCGAAGTGATCGTTGGCGGGTTTGCGGAAGACGACGAAGAGGGAACCATGCGGTTGCAAACGACATTGGACCTGGGTGGCATAAGCACCGAGCCGCCAGTTAGCCGGCGTGGTGACCTGACCTGTGAGGGGGTCCCAGAATTCGGGTAGACGGGTCGAAGTGTGAAACGACAAGGTGGTGTCGGTAGCACTGGCCGATTGATTGGAGAGAAAATAGATGTCGGCGTCCGGGGTTATCCTATGCGTATAAGCAATGGCGTTGGAGCCGGTGATCACATCGGGCTGGATGCCGATGTTCTCCAACGTGGGTTTTTTCCAGGGCCCGATGATGACACGGCCGAGGCCGAGACGGATGATGGACTGACCGGTATGGGATGCCTTGCTGCTGCCGAGTAGCCGGGCAAAGACGGACTTGACGATGCTGTCTTGTTCGGGGGCGTTGGTCAGCGTATTCGAATGATAGTTTGTCGCCGGATCGATGAGGATGGTGGCGCCGGCTTTGACGAGCTCGAGCAGCTTTTGGGCGACGGCCGCGCTGAAGGCACCGGGGTCGGGGTTCATAGGTGTTGCGCCGGGTAGGACAAGCAGGCCGTAGGATGCACCGCCGGGCAGTTCGATGCGACTGTTGCGGACGGTTGCGAGATGCAGGAGCGCATCGGGGTTAAACGAGTCGAAGACATATCCGTGCAGGGGATCGATCCAGTCCGCAGGATCGGCCATATTCGCGCTACGGACGACACCGTTGGGTATTTTGGTCGTCGGCTCGCCGGTGT
>JAICXX010000218.1 GCA_025934485.1 Chitinophagaceae bacterium | reverse complement strand
GCCGATATCATGTACCAGCACCGTCACCGGCGCGACCTCGCGGCACCGGTTCTCGATCAGGTCCTGCAGTTCATAATCGGAACGGCGATCCCCTTCCCCGCTCACGACCAGCAGATCATATGCGCCCAGCACCGGGGGGAGCGATCCGGGGGAGAACGACTCCACCGGGACCGGCCCCGCAGCAGGCGACCCGGCAGCCCGTCCGGCAGAATGCGTTCCGGTAGCAGGCGACTCCGCAACCTTCGCCCCCGCAGCAGCCGGCCCGGCGGCCGCCTCCCTGGCCGTCAAACCCGCCGGGCGATCGCTTCCCGCCGACCCGTAAATGCCAAAAAGAATGATCTTCTCGGGCTGAATAGCCCGTATAATGATGGCGACAACCCGCTGCAGACTGCGTTGCTGGCGCGGTGACAGGTGTTTTAACGAAGTATTCATAGTTTCTTAGGTTAAGTACCAACAAAGTTGGCTATCTTTGTTACAACGAATATCCAACTTTCTGCTAAGTTCTACCAAATTTTTTAATAACACTTTATAGTTTTTCGACTTTTTTGCTATGCACTATTTAGGAAAGAACATGCGGTACTTGCGTAAGCAGTTGTCTAAAACCCAGAGCGAGATTGCTTCGCTGATTAAAAAAGGGCAGACGACCATTGGCAATTGGGAGAATGGCATCAGCGAACCCAATTTGGACGAGCTCCTGATCATTAGCAATTTCTTTGATATCCCGCTGGACATTCTGGTCAAAGTGGACCTCGCGGAGGCCAATTCCCCGCACCGCACCGGGGCCGCCGGTCCTGTCACCTACGATCATTCGCCCGAGACCTCATTGCAGGTCCGGGAAAGGGACGACAAATTGACCTATGTGCTGCAGGAGATCAAATCCCTGCGGGAAGAAATGGAAAGATTGTACGCCCGTTTGCCGAAATAGATAAAAAAAGGCAGCTGACGCTGCCTTTATATTGCGCGGAGGGTTCTCCGTTATGCTAAATTCTCAATGACTATTGCGGAAGCGCCGCCGCCCCCATTGCAGATCCCAGCGGCGCCATACCGCGCCCCGTTCTGCCGCAGAATATGGAGCAGCGTTACCAGGATGCGCGCCCCGCTGGCGCCCAGGGGATGCCCGATCGACACCGCGCCCCCATTGACATTCACCCGTGCGGGGTCCAATTGCAGGCGTTTCGTATTTTCGATACCTACAACCGCAAACGCTTCGTTTAGTTCCCAATAATCGATATCGCGAATCTTAAGTCCCGCCCTGGCCACCGCTTTGGGCACCGCGATCGCCGGCGTCGTCGTAAACCACTCCGGCGCTTGTTCGGCATCGGCATAACCCACGATCCGCGCGAGCGGCCTCAACCCCAACTGCTCCGCTAGCTCCTTACTCATCATTACTAACGCCGCGGCGCCATCGTTCAACGTGCTCGCATTCGCCGCTGTCACCGTCCCATCTTTTTGAAAAGCAGGTTTCAACTCAGGTATTTTATCGAACTTGACATTATAGGGTTCCTCGTCTTTGGCAAACAACACGGGATCGCCTTTGCGTTGCGGGATCTTCACCGGCACGATCTCGTCGTTGAATTTTCCGGCTGCCCAGGCCGCCTGCGACCGCTGATAGCTCGTTATCGCAAAGGCATCCTGTGCCTCGCGGCTGATCCCGCAGGCGGATGCACAGAGCTCGGCCGCAATGCCCATGGCCTTGCCATCGTAAGCATCCGTAAGGCCATCCTTCGCCAACCCATCGATCAGCGTCGTATTGCCATATTTATTTCCCCACCTCAGCTGCTCTACATAGAACGGCACATTGCTCATGCTTTCCATGCCGCCCGCGACGACGATCCCGGCATCACCCAGCGCAATAGCCTGCGCTGCCTGCGTCACGGCCTTCAGACCACTGGCGCAGACCTTGTTGACGGTCGTACAGACCACCTCGTCCGGTAAGCCCGCACCCTTTGCCGCCTGCCGCGCCGGGGCCTGCCCAAGATTGCCCTGCAGGACGCAACCCATGAGGACCTCTTCGACCTGCGCCGCAGAAACGCCGGCCTTCTCCAGCGCCGCCCGGATGGCGATGGCACCCAGCGCAGGCGCCGAAAACTCTTTTAACGTTCCGCCAAAACTGCCGATGGGCGTACGGACCGCCGAAACGATAACGACTTCTTTGTTCATATGACTATTCCCCTCTGGTTTCGGTAAAGATAATCAAAAACTAACACCCGTTAGGATTCAATTTCTTTTGATGATCCTGTCGCGCAGGATCTCCCGCATAGCCGCCTCGTAATAGTGCTGGCTCACCGGCACCGTGGCCGCACCGAGCTGCAGCATATTTCCGCGGATACTGCTCACCATCTCCCGGTTTACAACAAACGATTTGTGCACCTGGACAAAATGACTCGCGGGCAGCTGTGTAAGGATACCCTTCAGCGTGAGATAGGCGATGTGCTTCCGGCCGGTGGTGTGGAGCACGATATAGTTCATCATCGCCTCTACATACAACAGTTCCCTATAGACGATCTTCTCCAGGCTGTCGCCGCACTTCACAAAGAAATGATCCGCGCTTTGGTCTCGCCCGGCTTCCATGTGACCGGGCCTTCCCGCCAAGCCGTCCGCGCCCCTCCCCGCCGGACCGTCCGAATACCGCGCCCGGACTTTCCCGCAGGCCTTCAGGAAACGCTCGAACGAAATGGGTTTGACCAGGTAATCGACCACGTCGAGCTCGAACCCATCCAGCGCATATTCCGCATAGGCCGTCGTGATGATCACCAGCGGACGATGCGGGCCGCCGCCGGCGCGGAGGAACTCGATACCCGTGAGCTTGGGCATGTTGATGTCCAGAAAAAGCACATCGATCCGTTTCTCTGCCATCAGCGCATCCGCCTTTAACGGATTCTCGGCCATGCCGGCCAGCTCGAGGTAATCGATGTCCTCGATGTATTCGCGGAGAACTTTCCGGGCTACCGGCTCGTCATCGACTATAATGGCTTTTAGCAACTTGGGAAGGTATGGTTAAGTGTAAGATGACTTCGAACGAATCGCCCTTATCGGCGATGGTAAGCTCGTGCGCGTCGGGATATTGCAGGTCGAGCCTTCGCCTGGCATTGGCGATGCCGATGCCGCCGGTCTCCCCTATTCCGATGCCCCGCCCGACCATGCCCTCATCCGTGGTGTTATACACGCGGAACAGCAACCCCGCCCCGCTGCGCCGCAGCGAGATCGCGACCTCGTTAAACCGGTCGTCGTAGTTGCTCACGTATTTGAAGGCATTTTCGACAAAGGTGATCAGCAGCAGCGGCGCGACGGTAAACCCACGCACGTCCTCGGCGATATCCAGCCGCACCCGCAGGCTCTCTTCCTTCCGTTCCTGCTGCAACGCCACATAATTGCGGATATACTGGATCTCTTTTTCGATCACGATCTTGTCCACATTGCATTCATACAGCTGGTATCGCAACAGCTCGGAGAAACTCAACAGCATGCTCCTGGCCTTCCCGTTCCTGCGGTCGATAGAGCCATAGATCGAATTGATCGAGTTGAAGAGAAAATGCGGATTGAATTGTGCCTTGAGAAAATCCAGCTCGTTGCGGATGCGCTGTTTTTCCATCGCATCGATGTACTGCCGGGCGGCGACCTTCTCCAGGACTTGTTGCACGGCAACCGTAAAGACCACCCAGATAAAGATGTTCAGAAACGAAAGACGGAATACCGTCGCCGCGTCCGGAGCCGCCGAACCGGGCCGGAAAAGATGGACCTGCAGCCAGATCGCCAACGGCGTCCTGATAAGCGCGCTCAGCGCGATGGCGGTGGGAAACAGCACGATAAAGGCCCAATAGCGTTTCCGGTGCAGCAGCCGGGGGATGGCGTAATAAAGCTGCAGATAGTAGTTCGCCGCCACGAACAGGAGATAGCAGAACTGGACGGTCAGCGTCCGGGTGATCGTGAACACGTGATCGTGAAAAAGCAGGATCCAGCAAGCGTAAAGGCCGCTCCAGAGCCCCATCGATATCCAGATTCGCTTGTGCTTCATGTTGGAATAATGTCTGGCCTTCGGCCACGTGCCTCCGGCCCGTCCTAAAGATACTCACTGCCCCGGCGAAACCGGCGGGATATTACATGAAATGCGGGAAAACCGTGACGACCCGATCTCATCACGACTTCCGCCCGGGTGGTGTAAAGGATTTGCCGCCCCCATCCCGCCAGCCCAATTTTGTGGGAAATCGTGAAATATGAAAAGAATCACTTCGTGGCTGCTCGACCCGCCCATATTCGGCCCCCGCGCCATCCTTTGGATCCGCCTGGTCACCGGCGGTATCTTTTTTTGGGAAGGATTGCTGAAATTCGTTTATCCCAACCAGGGCATAGGCCGGTTCAGCGCGCTGGGTTTTCCCCTGCCCGGGTTCACGGCATATTTCGTGGCGGTATCGGAGATCCTCGGCGGCCTGTTGCTGCTGCTCGGGTTATTCACCCGCATCACCGCGCTTTATTTTATCGCAGAGATGATCGTCGCCGTCCTCAGCACCAAGATCTCCATCTATCTCGGCACCTCTCCGCTCCCCCTGCCGCCTTCACCACCCAAAACGGGTTTCTGGGCCGTGTTGCATGAGGTCCGTGCCGACTATGCGCAGCTGCTCACCGGCGTTTTCCTGTTGCTGGAAGGTCCCGGCGTGTTCTCCTTAGATCGATTAAGACGCGGGAGATTCGCCCCATGGAAAAAAAGCGCATCTCCCGCGTTCCGCTAATGATTGTCCTGACGGACAGCGGCTGCCGCGGCATTTGCGTAAAAAAGGAATAATTTACACGCATGAAAGCCGCCTCCATTCAAGAGATCAAGCAGGAACTGCAAGCCCTTCCGCCCGCCCAACTCACCGAACTGTGTCTTCGTCTGGCACGGTTCAAGAAAGACAATAAAGAGCTGTTGACCTATCTGCTTTTCGAAGCGGCCGACGAGACCAGTTATGCCGGATCGATCAAGAAGGCGATCGACGAGGAATTCGAAGGGCTCCCAAAACCCAATCTCTATCTCACGAAGAAAAGCCTGCGCAAGGTGCTCCGGGTTACCGCCAAACAGATCCGTTATACCGGATCGGCCCAAACCCAGGTGGAAGTGCTTACCTATTTTCTCCGGAAGCTGCGGCAGTCCGGCATCCCCTACAAGGACAGCCCCGTACTGGTGAACCTGTACAAACAACAGCTCAAAAAGATCCGCACCGTGATCGACAGTCTGCACGAAGACCTGCAACACGATTATCTGAAAGCCCTGCAGGGACTGGAAGGATAAAAATCCTATCGGAATTGATCAAAAGATCATTTTATTCGCCCCCCGCATCTGCTTATCTTTACGCCTATGAAGACCCCCCTCGCACTGGCATTGCTGCTAACCTTTTTCATGGCCGCCGCACAGACCCCGGCCGACCGGCAAAAGGCCGAAACGCTTTTGCACCGAATGACGCTGGAAGAAAAGATAGGCCAGATGACCCAGGTGACCCTGGGCGTCGTCTGCACGCCGCAGGACGGTGTACTCGATCCCGCGGCGCTGAAAAAAGCGATCCAGGACTACAAGGTCGGCTCCATCCTCAACGTCACCAATCACGCGCTGTCGGTGGACCAATGGCACCGGGTCATCACGGATATCCAGGATGAGGCGAAAAAGACGCGGCTGCAGATCCCGGTGATCTATGGGCTGGATGGGATCCACGGGCAGACCTATACGTTGGACGCCACGCTGTTCCCGCAAAACATCGGTATGGCCGCTACGCGCAACCCTGAACTCGTCGCCGCCATCACCAAAGTAGCCGCAAAAGAGCTGCGAGCCTCCGGTGTCCGCTGGAATTTTGCGCCGGTGCTCGACTGCGGCCGGCAACCCCTCTGGTCCCGTTTCCCCGAGACCTATGGCGAGGACGTCTATATCGGGAAGACCATGGGCGTCACGGCGATCAAAGCCTATGAGGAAGATGGGTTGAAGCAGCCTACCGCCGTAGCCTCCTGCATGAAACATTATCTCGCCTATTCCGATTCCCGCACGGGTAAGGACCGGACGCCTATTTACCTCCCCGAGATCGAAATGCGCGAATACTATCTGCCGCAATTCCGCGCGGCGGTACAGGCGGGAGCTTCGACGCTGATGGTCAACTCCGCCGAGATCAATGGCACTCCGGTACATGCCAGTCATTACCTGCTCACCGATGTACTCCGGAAGGAGCTTGGATTCCAGGGTGTCGTGGTATCCGATTGGGAGGATATCATCCGGCTTCATACCCGTCATTTCGTTGCGGCCACTCCCCGCGCTGCCGTGGCCATGGCCGTCAACGCCGGTGTCGATATGAGCATGGTGCCTTCCGATTTCTCTTTTTTCGTGCTGCTCAAAGAAGCGGTGGAGAAAGGCGAGGTGCCGATGAGCCGCATCGACGAAGCCGTTCGCAGGATACTGTTGCTAAAATTCAAGATCGGTTTATTCGACAACCCCTACCCCGAACCGGCCGCTGCCGCGAATTTTGGCTTACCGGAGTACCAAACCCTTGCCCTGCAGGCAGCCCACGAAGCCATGACGCTTCTTAAAAATGATAACGCCGTTCTTCCACTGCATCACGATGTCCATCTCCTCGTCGCCGGTCCCGCTGCACGCAGCATCAGCGCGTTGAATGGCTGTTGGTCCTATACCTGGCAGGGCAACCAGGAGCAATGGTACCCCGCCGGCAGCAAGACCATCGTCGCCGCCCTGTCTGACAAACTAGGTGTCGACCATGTTACGACGACGGCCGTAGCCGGTTTCGACAATCCCGCGAACTACGATACCTCGGCCCTGAAGACCGCCGCGGCAGACGCAGATGTCATTGTCCTTTGTCTTGGCGAGAACGCGTATGCCGAAAGCCCTGGGAATATCCGCGACCTGGCCCTGCCGGAGAACCAGACCGCCCTCGTCCGCGCCGCGGCCGCTACCGGCAAACCCGTGATCCTGGTGCTTACGGAAGGCCGGCCACGCTTTATCACCGGCGTCGCCCCGCTGGCATCCGGAATCCTCATGGCCTATTGGAGCGGCCGAAAAACGGCAGAAGCTATTGCCGACGTGCTCACCGGCGATTACAACCCCGACGGCCGCCTCCCCTATAGCTATCCCCGTAGCATGGGCGAGATGGTGCTCTACGACCGGAAACCCACCGAAGACATCCGAGAGATCTTCAATTCGGATATGACCATGAACGGCTATGACCCCCTCTTCCCTTTTGGCTGGGGACTTAGCTATACGAGGTTCTCCTGCGATGGTCTTCGCCTCAGCACGAACCAGCTCCATGGCCAAGAGAAACTAACGGTGAGCGTTACCGTACACAACACGGGCAACCGCGACGGCAAGCATACGGTCGAGCTGTATACGCACGAACACTACGCGAGCATCACCCCCAATATGAGGCGGCTACGCGCCTTCAAAAAGATCTTCCTGAAAGCAGGGGAATCACAAACGGTGAGCTTTACGCTGGATAAGAACGACCTGGCCTTCGTGAATGCGGAACTAAAGACCGTCACGGAGCCAGGAGATTTTGATGTGTATATCGAGGATCAGAAAGCGACGTTCTCCTATTCGGCGGGGGCTCAATAACCCCATTTCTTCATGATATCGTAATCCTGTTTACAGCAGTCGAAAGGGTCTTTGCCCTGGTAGGATTCCTGCTCGACGATGTAGTATTTCGTTCCACCCTTTCGGCCCTGATCGCAGACCTTTTTCGTGTCGACGATGCCCTGGCCGAGAACGGTGCTTTCATATTTCTCGTCGGCTGGTGGCGGCGTCTTTGTCGAAGGGATCTCGTCCTTGACATGCATCAGCTCGAACCTGTCCGGATATTGCATGATCACGGCGATGGCGATGGCGCCGCCATTGTAGAGATTTCCCATATCCAGCTGTTGGGCGACCAGCGCGGGATCGGTCTTCTGTAAGATGATATCGTACATCTTCTGCCCGTTGAGTACGGTATTGAACTCGAACCAGTGGTTATGATAACCGAACTTCATGCCGTGGGCCTTGCACAATTCACCGTTCTTGTTGAACAGTTCGAGGAACCGCACCAGGCCGTCATAGCTGGTGCGCAGGGATTCATCGATCCATGGGCTGATCACGAACTGCTGGCCGGCGGTGGCCGCATCCTCCACCGTATATTTCCAGGTGTCGGTGAAATCGTTCTTCGTAGCGTCCCAGGAGTCCGCGCCGAATTTAGTATGCCCGCTGCACATCTTCAGGCCGTTGCTGTCGAGCAGCGATTTGAAAGCCTTGGGATCATACCCATAGAATTTACGGTTCCCATAGCCCGCATGCTCGACATATTTGTATCCGCATTCAGCGACCTTCTTCAGGCTGCCTGCGGCATCCTTGCCCATCGCGTCCCGGACGCTGTAAAGCTGAAGCCCGAGATAATCTTTTTTGGTAGGAGCTAATAAAGTGCCTGCGGGAAGGACGCTGGTGGCGGCAGCGGCCAGGGCGCTGTTCCTGAGGAAAGTTCTGCGGGAGTGACTCATAACTAACGGAATGTTGTGAACGAATATAAGGTATTTATCCGATATTCGTTCCAGCACATCTATGGAAAAACCGATCAAAAAAGCTGTCTGGAAGAATATTTTCCGGCTCATCCTCCCGTACCGGAAAAAATTTTTGTGGGTAGTGGGTCTGGGCCTGTTGAGTACCGGCGTAAGTCTCATCGAACCCCTGATCTACCGGGTAGCGATCAATGACGTGGCGGGTCTCTTCGTCCGACAGGCCCGCGAAAATGCACAAAAAGACCTGGGGGTCGACCCCGATGAAGCACAAGGCATCCGGAACATGATCCGGGGTGAGGTCTCCGATTCCGCCGCCGTCAGACGCGACTCCGCCACTTCCGCCGCGATCACGACGCCCGTCCCGCATTCTCCGGGGCATGTGGCCGCCCGCTCGCCAAAACAAGCCTTGAATACATTGTTATGGGCCGTCGCCTGGCTGTTCGCGATCAATCTCGTCGCCACCCTCCTCTGGCGGCTGGGCGAGAACACCAATACCCGTCTTTCCTGTCTGATCGAACAACGTTTCATACAAAGCACCTTTGCGCATGTGCTGAATCTTCCCCTTGCCTGGTTCGGCAGACGTTCCACCGCCGCCATTGCCAAACAGATCGATCAATCGGAAGAGGTAACCGGCATCGTCAACGGCTTCTCCCAGCAGATACTTCCGGAACTGATCAGTTTATTAGGCATCATCGTCATCATGTTCTGCCAGAATGTGGCCCTCACCAGCGTGGCGCTGATCACCATCCCCTTTTACCTGATGATAGCATGGCGTTCCGCCGGCAAGCTGGAGTCGGGTCTTTCAAATTATTATTCCAGATGGGAGGATGTCAGCACCCGTATCCAGGATGGCCTTGCAGGGATCAAGACGGTAAAGCTTTCCGGCGCGGAAGAACGCGAAGTGAAACGGCTCGCCGCGCTTTCCGATGAAGCCT
>JAICXX010000001.1 GCA_025934485.1 Chitinophagaceae bacterium | reverse complement strand
TGCTGGACGACAAGGCGAAAGGGCGAGAGGGGATAAATCTCGGTGGTTCGGACGGCGCCGACACTGTAATAACGGGTCTGAAGATCGAGTGATCGTACTACGCGTTCGATCACGATGCTGGATCTGAGGATCTGCACCTCGTTCTTGAGGTTGGCTTCTCCCTGACCCACGAACATCTCTTGAAATCGTTGGTCCTTTGATCCTGCCGCTGGATTATCCTGGTCCTCGATCAGCAGCGATGACTGCATGCGGTAGATGGATGGGGTATACCGTATCTTGATGACGGCTATCACGCAAGCTACGGCAACACAGAAGACCAGCAACGGAAGATACTTCAGGTATTTGAAGATAAATTCCCTTGGCGTCAAGCCCTGGAAATTGCCTTTTTTATCGGTTTCGCCGTTCCCCGCAGGAAAGTTGATTGAATCTTCCATACTATTAACGGTCAGGATTTTTACTTAAATATAGAATATAAGATAGCCAACGTCGAGATGATGCTCGTAGTGATCGTGATCGCCCGGATAGCCGTTTGATCATTGGCCGCAACCTTTTTCTTGGTGGGTTCTATGATCACTACATCGCCCGACTGAATATAAAAATATGGTGAGGCCATGATCTCGGGCTTTGTTATATCTAGCCGGGCAAATTCCCGTTTACCATTCGCCTCGCGGATGATGAGAATATCGTCTCTTCGACCAAAAAAGGTCATATCCCCCGCTTGCCCCAATGCCTGGAACAGGGAAATGCGGTCTTCGGCAATGCCATATATCCCGGGCCTGACGACCTCCCCCAACATCGTATATCTATAATTGAGAAAGCGGATAGAGAAATAAGGATTGACAAGATAATCCTTCAGCCTGCTCGCCAAAGTATCCTTCAGCGTCGATCTTGTGAGTCCTTGTACGTGCAGGAGGCCCAATCCCTGGAACTCAATGTTACCTTCATCGTCAACCAGGTACCCGCCGCTGGCGGGAGTCGAGCCCGCTATACCCGCGGCCGCGCCGGTTACACCGCTTTGTCCGCCAGAAGCGGCCGAACTCCCGATTGCTGTCGTGATCACAGCCTGGTTGTATATTTTAGTAGCTTCGGGGTTATCACTGTAGACGACTATGCTGAGCATGTCCCCAATTTGAATCGTGTCTTGCAGCAGGGGTACCCGGCTCAGCTGAGCCGTATCGAATGTCCCTTGCAGATAGACCAGCTTCCGTGTATTGGTGCAAGAGGTGCAGATGAAGGTTAGCGCAACGAATGCGACACTTAAGGAAAGAAATGCTGAACGTCTCCGAATATTGTATGTCATTTATTCTTAAAATGTCTAAATTTACTACTCTTCAATCATTGAAAGGTTAGATTTGTCGATCAGCGCCACGAGCGTGTAGCCGATGCTCTCGATGACCACCTGTACCTTGTTCTTGAGGACTTTGATAATCCTCGCGTTCTTGTCCATCAGGGCGCCGCGCTGGATGGTAACCCGGGAATCGGTCTTAATATCCAGTGGCAGGGCCTGAACTTCGCTATAATTATTCAGGAATTTGCGGATGACCTCTATCTCTCTGTGTTTCACGACGGCCGGTTTGCCCAGCCAGTAGACGAAATTAACGACTCCATTAACCATGCGCACGCGGGTCATCTCTTCTTCGGCTACTTTAACGAATACATAGGATTTGAACAGCGGCTCCTCGACCCATTTTATCCGATCGCTCCATTTTTTGCGTACCCGGTTTTGGGGGCAATAGGCTTCCAGCTCTTCATTTTGAAGCCTTTCGAAGACCTTTTTTTCCCACCTGGGCTTTGTATAAACTGCGTACCATTTTTTCTCACCAGACATAGCTTCGCCTCCTCAGTCACATAAAAATTTTTGCAACTCGTTAAAAATCAAAACATTAAACCAGGATGTCGGTGCCTGCCTGAATTGCCTCGTCGTGCCCGATCGTTCCCTAGCCGATCATATTTTCCCATGGCTGAATCTTCCTTGCCTGACCATAAAGCGAAAAGGGTACAATCAAGCATTCTTTCGCTTAATCGTACCCTTCCTTGCACAAATTTTCTTATCAAGTTCATCAACCTTATTCTTCACAGGAAATAAAAATATTGTTAATGCTGAGGCTACCCCTTAGTTTCGAACTCCAAGAACTGATTATGCCCGGATTTATTGCATGGATAAACGGTAAATCGTTCTGGACCGGTTCAGACCATTTTTCAAACCGCAAATATAAGTCATTTTAATATTCAATAGCTTTATTTGCAAGTTGAAATACAGGAGATTACTCCCTTTCGCCCGCCAACCTGCCGATGAGCCAATAGAGGAAGCAAGCCAGGATAAACAGCAGACATACGATGACGATCGAGAATTTGATTCGGGCCAGGTTGTAGGCTATTGTCACGTTCGCCTGGGAGATAGGGCCATGGAGCGTATGGGAGACTGCGACGTTTTCAATGAGATCGCAAGCGGTAGCCAGGACGATAAGCCAGGCGAACCCCCGGCCTCCTTTTGCCAGGATCTCGTTTTTCGTGATGGCGGAGATGAAGCGGCAACCCAGCGCTGTCGCCAGGGTATACAGCACCATGAAGACATAGGCCAGATAGGTGCTTTTTATACTTGCATCGTATTTGCCGGTGAGCTTCCAGTTGTCGATGATGGCCTGGGCCTTAGGGATTGTTTTGGCGATCTCGAATTGGACGATCTCGTCGGGGCTAAGGGGGGCCAGGTAATTCCTTACCCAGATCATATAGGCGATGGTAAGCAGGGAGAAAAACCAGAAGAGTTGTCGCAGACGGCTGAAACGAGCTGACCACGAGGGAGGTTCCATAAAATTTGGCGATTTCGTCTAAGATAGACAAAAAATCTCAAATCTCGTGGTCGCGGCCGAGGACGTCGAGCACCTCAAAGATCTTTTCGTTCCATCCGGCGATGAGACAGACGCCGTCGCCCGGATATTCCAGCGAGCGGGCGCCATAGCCGGCCAGGTCGAAGAGATAAAGCTTCGCGTCAGGAGCCAGCTGCTCGCGATAGAGACGCCACCAGCGGCGGAGATCGGTACCCGCCGTTTGGTTGAACGAACGGTTGTCCCAGAGCCGGTAGTCGGTGAAGATCATCACGCGATCCGCCACCTGCCGTTTGCGCAGCAGGTCCTGCAGCACCAGCCATGCGTTGATGGCATAGCCGGCCTCCCCTTCGTGTGAGCGGAATTCGTCGACACCCAGCAATACCGGCCGGTCGGGCAGTTCCTGCTGTTTCCAGGTATTGCCGATGATGCCTGTAATAACCTGGTCGCCACGCTGTTTCCAGATCGACGCGAGAAGCGGCGCGACATCGAAGCGCTGCACGGCGGTGCTGCTGACCAGCGGACGTTTCATGCTGTTACTCACATCCATAGCGATCACCGAAACGCCGGTTGCACCCAGCTCGAGTCGGGCCCACGAGCTATGAAGGGCAGCTTTTTCCAATGCCTCGGTGAGCATGCAGGCCCCACCCTGCTCCACGCGGCGCAGCGACCGGTAGACTTCGAGCAGTCGCAGCGGACCGGTGCCGCTTCTTTTGACCGCGGCGGCATTGCCGAGATATTCCGCCGCCAGCTTGAGCACCTTGCCGCTGACGCCGGCGCAAAGCATCGACCGCAGGTTGTCGAGTAATGGCGCATAGCCGATACGGAAAGAGGAGATTCCCTCCTTCCACTTGTCGCGGAGCGCCACCTGTCGCTCGTCGGCGCTATCGAAATGTTGGTGATATAGCGCATGCCATTCCTGCTCCCAAGTCGTGCGCAGACGGATATGATCCCGCAGGATCGCACCGAAGAGCAGCTTCCGTGCAGGATGTGTTGCCTTGGGCCGGAGCCAGCGAAGCGCACCCTGCAGCGCCAGCTGTGACGCGCGGCTGCTGCGGCTATACTGGTATTCGTCGAGCTTGTTGAACAGGAGGCCGAGCTGTTTACGCACGGCGCGGCCGGGTTTGCGTCCCCGTTTTGCCGCCCGGCCATAGTAGTCGAGCCACAGCGGGATGTCCATGGGCACCCGAATGATCCTTGCCACGAGTGCACCTGTCCGTTCGTCGTTGCCCGCGATGGCGGCCAGCTCTGCGGTGAGCAGCAACGCGAGCTCGCGGAAATCCTTTTCTTCGCCAAAGTAGATCGCCAGCCGCTCCATAAAGGCGGTGTCGTGCGAGCGGACTTCTCTGCGCAGGGTCTCCAGGTCTTCGGCCTGATGTTCCGCCGGTGAAGCAGTGAGCGATCCCGACACGAGGGTCGTAAACAAATCCCATTGTGCGTCCGGCAGTCCCGCCTTCACGTGGGCAAAGCGCGCGTCGGCGGGTTGTTTTCCTTTTTGGCTAAAATTAAATCGCATAGCTTCCTCCTTCCCTCGTTCGAGGGCAATTTTTTTTGGACAGATGTTGGCATAGGATCGAAAAAAAAGGCCCCGCAAGTTTGCGGGGCCTTTTACGCTGGATCTTTTAGTATCTTAGTTCACAGCACAATGCCCCGCGGTTCCCCAATCCTTAATCGGGTAAAACACCACACGATTACTCGTGCTCGCGGCCATTATTTGTATATGTGAAAAATGTCGTTGCATGGATCGATCTTTTGATCTATACAAAAGTAAAAATCTTTTTTTCTTTTCAGCAAGAATTTCGAAAAATTTTTTTGCCGCATCACGCGCGGTTCTGCAGGAGCTTCTGGATCTTGTTGTGGAGGTCTTCGGGGCGGAAGGGTTTGGGCACGACCTCCATGAATCCTTTTTTGATGAGATCGATGCGCATGTCTTCATACACCGCCGCGGTAAAGGCGATAGCAGGCACCCCGGGTTGGAGTTTGCGGATCTCGGCGAGTGCGGTGATGCCATCCATCTCCGGCATCTCCAGATCGATGAGCACCAGATCGAACTGGCCATGGCCACCGCGGAATTTCTCGACGGCCTCGAGCCCATTCACGGCCTCGTGCACCTCGATACCCCATTTAGTGAGGAACTTCCGCGCCACCGACATATTCACGAAGTTGTCCTCGGCTATAAGGACCTTGAGCGCCTTGAACCCGGGCAGATGTTTGACCTTCTCGTCGTTGATATACATCTTGGCATTCTCGTTGATCTCGAGCTCGAGGGTGAAATAGAAGGTGCTACCCTTGCCCTCTTCGCTTTGCAGCAGCAGATCGCCGCTGAAGAGGCTGACGAGCTTTTTGCTAATGGCCAGGCCGAGACCGGTGCCACCGTATTTGCGGGTCGTATCCGTATCGGCCTGGGTAAAGCTGTCGAATACTTCCTGCTGCTTATGCGCAGGAATGCCGATGCCGGTGTCCTGCACCATGAACTGTATGACTGATTTCTTGCTGGTGCTGGAGACCTTTCGGGCACCGAGGGTGATGCCGCCGGCATGGGTGAATTTGATGGCGTTCGAAAGCAGGTTGCTGAGGACCTGGTTCAGACGCGTCTCATCGGTGAGGAACTCGGCTTCGAGATTTTCGTCGACATCCACGAGGAAGAGCAGGCCCTTGGTATGTGCCTGTACCGAGAACTGCGTTTCCAGCTTCTTCAGAAACGCGCGCATATTCACGGGTACGTTCTCCAGCTCGAAACGGCCCGACTCGATCTTGTTGAAATCGAGGATCTCGTTGATCAGGACCATCATATGCTCGGAGGAATATTTGAGGATCTCGAGATGCGAAAGCTGTTCGGTCAGGTATTGCTCCTGCATCAGCAGGTTGGAGGCGCCGATGATGCCATTGAGCGGGGTCCGCAGCTCGTGGCTCATATTGCTGAGGAAGCGGGACTTGGCCTTGGAGGCGGTCTCCGCTTTTTGTTTTGCCTTCATCAGCTCGAACTGCGTCATCTTGATCTCGGAAATGTCGAGAACGCTGATCTTCCAGAAATGCCGTTCGTTGTCGAGGAACGATACCACAGCCACGAAGGCGAACACCGTATTGTCTTTTTTGGATGTCAGCGCCAGCTCGCCCTGCCAGCTATTGCTGCACTCGTCTTCCATTTTCTTGTTCACGCTGCGGAACAGCTGGATGTGTTCTTTGGTGAACAGGCTGTCCATGGAAGCGCCGACGATTTGTTTTTTATCTTCGATCTCCAGCAATTCTATGGCGCGGTTGTTACAATCGGTGATCACCAGCGCCTCCGCATCGATGATAAAGACGCCATCGAGCGAGGTGTTATAGATCGTATCGACGAATTGTTTTTCTTTGAGGATCGCCTCTTCGTTGTTGCGGTTGATCCGCACGATCGCGAAGGAAAAGAAGGTCGTGAGCAACAGCGAAAGTATGAGGTTGCAGTCGTAGAGCGACGCGTACAAACCTGCGATATGCACCTGGTAGTGATTCTCCTGCGGACATTGATAGTAGCAAAAGGCCAGGGTGGCGATCGTGATCACATAAGCAAAGGTGAGTTCCCGCAGGCTCCGCGTGAAGCTGATGATAAACGTCATGATCAGGAAGTAGGGAAAAAAGAACAGGTATTCCCCCGCCCTGAGCCCTTCCATATAGTTCATGATCGCCAGATAAAGATTCAGGTTCAGGACGCTGATGAGCCTGGCCAGCAAATATTTTTTGCGGAGATTGAGATGATAGGCGAGGATGAAGAAGTAAGCTGCGCTGAGGTTGACGAGGGCGCTGATATACAACCCGAAGCAGAAATACGAGATCACGCAGACAAAGTGCGCGACGAGGATCAGCAGAATAAATTGGTTGAAACGGATCGTTTTTTTCCTTTTGCCCGGAGACGGCTCATCCCTTAGCCCGGAATAGACTATATCCTCATAAAAGGACGTAAGCATAGAGACGAGGGGGTTATTCAAAGGATGACGAATGACTAAGGGTTAAACATTAATTCCCATCAAACACTATGTGTGAACGTCGGGAGACAATATTTTAGTATAGCCCCCGTTATCTAATTAACCCTTTCAATGGATCAGTCTTTATCCCATAAGGAGTTTACCTTTAGCGATGCCATAAACAGTGGATACATAATCGATTTGTATGCAGGCGATTATGTCATGATCGAAGAGACCTTTGGAGATGTCCTGCGGGAATACGACGGATTTGTCGACCGCATTCTCACCAGTTACCATGAAAAAGACCGTCCGGCGTTGAAATCTGCCATTCATAAGATAAAACCCTTATTCGGATTTGTTGGTCTGACGAGCATTCAAGCCCTTTGTCTGCAATTCGAGAACAGCTGTCTCGAGGCGCCGGATGCAGCACTGGCGGAGGCCTTTCCGCCGCTCGAAGTGCAGTTGCGGTCGGCCCGGGGGATCATCGAGATCGAGAAGGGGCGGTTAGAAGAATTTAATAAACAATAGTTGCTTCTCTGATCGCCATCGTCAACGCCGCGAGGCCTTCCTGCAGTTGCGCTTTTGCCGGCCAGCCGAAGCCCAGGCGGATATAATGCCGGGGCATTTCGAACCAGTGGCCAGGTCCCACATACGTCCCATATTTATTCAGCAGCAGCTCATGGAATTTATCGATGTCGACACTTTCGGGCCGGCGCATGCGCGGGAAGCCGACGCAACCACCGCGGGGTTCGACCCATTCCCAATCCTCCTGCCCCTCCATCCACGTCTTCACCAGGGCGAATTTCTCTTTTATGTCGGCGCGGATGCCCGGGAAATGTTTGTCGCGATGCAACAGATAGCGATACGCCAGCTCTTCGTCGAGCATGGGACCGCAGATATGTATCTGCTCTTTTGCCGCGAGAAAGGTCTCGTATAGCCGGGCATCGCGACAGATGATCCAGCCCGTTCGCAGCCCCGGGAGACCGTAGGTTTTGGAAAGCGAGGAGATGCTGATGAGACGCGGCGAATATTCCGCGGCCGGGGGCAACTGCGGGCCGAAGACCATATCGCGGTAGGTCTCGTCGACGAGCACATAGAGCTGTTTTTCCTCGGCGACGTTAGCGAGCGCCCTGAGTTGTGCGTCGTCGAGACAGGCGCCGGTAGGGTTATGCGGGTGCGTGACGGAGATGTATCTGGTCTTCGGCGTGATGGCGGCGCGCACCTTTTCGATGTCCAGCGCGAATCCTTCTTCAAACCGCAGCTCGATGGTCCTAAGGGTGGCGCCGATCGCACGGGGTGTCTCGAGATTGGTGGCGTAGTTAGGATGTACGACGATCAGTTCGTCACCTTTTTCCAGGAGGCTCGTCGCGATGATGAAGAGTGCGCCGGCAGCGCCCATGGTGATGAGCACGTGGTCGGGAACTAAAGTTCCCGACCCTTTCACGATCAATTCGCGCAGGCCTTCATGCCCCTGATGAGAGCCATAGCAAAGCAGCAGGTCAGCGAGGACGGGGCCGGAAGCTGCCGCTGAGCCACCGAGACCGCCGGCGTCAGCCGCGAGGAAATCCCGCAGACAGGCATCGGTATAGGAGCTCTCTGCGAGGTTATTGCGGATCTTGTCGTAACCCATTTGCTCCGGGGACTCGATCTCGATAGGCATGCGACGGTATTGCATGGGAAGGGTGTTATGCGTTAAGGGAGCTGGCGGATCAGCCGTAACCGACAATACAGAATTTCATCTTCATGCCCGGTAAAACTATTAAAATTGTTGCATTTAAAACAATCTCATCTGCTCGCCCGGCCGGCGGAATTGGGTAGTGTCGAGTTCCCAGCGTTCGGCGTTGAGGCCATACTTCTGCGTATAGCGTTGATATTGCTGCGCTACCAGTTCGGCGATGTTCCCTTCACCGCGCATCCGCACGCCCCAGCGGCTGTCGTTGACCTTGCCGTTGTGACTGTCCTCGATGAGATGCCAGACCTTGTCCGCCTTGTCGGGAAACGTTTTATAGAGCCAGTCGTGAAAGATGAGCTTTATGGCGCCGTTAAGGCGGATGAAGGTATAGGCGCTAAACGTGGCGCCGTTCATCGCTGCAGCCTGCATGATCCGTTGCATCTCGTGTTCGTTCAAGCCGGGGATCATTGGCCCCAGCATCACGCCCATGCGCACGCCTGCGTCGCTTAGCTCTTTGATGGCGCGGAGGCGCATTTTGGCGGTGGTCGTTCGCGGCTCCATCAATTGCCGCAAGTCTTCGTCCAGCGAGGTTATGGAGACCAGGATGGAGACGAGGTTCTTTTTCGCCATTTGGGTCAAAAGATCTCTGTCGCGGAGGATGCCTGCGTTCTTGGTAATCATGCCTACGGGCTGATTGAACTCCAGACAAACCTCCAGCAGCTTGCGGGTGATGCCGAATTTCTTTTCCGCGGGCTGGTAGCAATCGGTGTTTCCACTTAGCGATATCGGCAGGCATTCCCATTTGGGGTTCATCAGGAATTTGCGCAACAGGTCGGGGGCATTGCGTTTCACGATGATCTTGCGTTCGAAATCCAGCCCGGCGCTATAGCCCCAGTATTCGTGTGCATTGCGGGCGTAGCAGTAGGTACAGCCGTGCTCGCAGCCCTGGTAGGGGTTCATGCTGTAGAACATGCCTACGTCGGGGCTGTCGACCTTGTTAACGATGCCTTTGGCGTTCTCTTCGAGGTATTGGGTGGCGCTATTGGGTTCGATCCATTCGTCGATGGCTTCGATGTGTTCTTTGACGCGTTCGTTTTTCGAGAAACGGTTTTTCGGATTGAACTGGGCGCCGCGGCCCTTTAGATATTGAATCGAGTCTTTTGGGTCGGTCATGTGAAATAAATTTTGGGTTATCCGAACAGCTCGCCCTGGCGGGTCGTCACCGGCAGGTTTTGAAAAGCAAAGCGCTCGGCGATCTGCCAGTTCTTGTCGCCGGTCCTACGGCGAAGAAGCAGCATGCTATCGGCGATAAAGCGGCCGGTAAAGTGCTTGTGGCTATATTCCAGCCAGGCCTTTTCGTATTGCCGGGGCAGGAGGTTACGCGCGATAAGCACGTTGGGTTCGTCGATAAAATGCGGTTTGTGCTCTTTGTCGAGCTTCATCAATCGTTGTACGTCCCTGACCTCTTTTACGAGTGCGCGGATAGGCAGCTTGCTGGTCACATTGATGAAGATGCTGTGAGTTGGCAGGCTGCCAAAATCTTTGAGCTCCGCCTTGAAAGGTGGATAGCCCATGGCAATGGTCTTAAGACGGGATACGATACGTTCCTCCATGAGCGCCAGCTGGGTGAACCTCACCAGGGTCAGGTTGGGCTTGCCGCTCTGGGGAACGGACGCCTCATAGGCCTCCGAAAAAGAGTTTCGCAACAGCCGGATCTTGTCAGCCAGCTCTTCGTGGGGATTCAGGATGAGTTGATATTCGTTGGTAGCAAGTTGTTTTTTATAGTTCTCGTTGAGAACGGTGGTCACTGGTTTTATTGCTTGTTGCATGTGCTTGGATTTTTAAGGTGTGCGCCGGTCGTCGAAAGTTTGGCGGGATAAAGCGATTACTCGGCTCGCAGCCGGAAGATGTTGACGGTCTTGCAGGGATCGAAGGCATGAGTTCGTTTCAGCAGCACCAGCTCGCGTACATGAAAGGTATCATGAAAGGTCCGTCGTGAATAGTCCGGCATGGCCCTGTTATATACCTGTTCCGTGAGGCCGCCGGCGATGCTGAGAAAGGGGCGGCTGATGAGGTTCGCCGGCGGACAGCCCGAGGACCGGATGAACTCGTCGACCGATAGCAGCTGTTGCATCAGGTGCCGAAAGGGTTGCGGGTCCTGTACCCGCAGGTAGATGGTGCCGGGAACGCGCTCGCCGGTAAAATTAACGCGTTCCGGCACAACCGCTAATGACTGTCCTGACGGACGAGCGGGCTCCGCCGGCTTAGTGGTATGTGGCGGAAACCCACTATAATTGTTAAGCGTCAGGTCGAAGCTATGGTATTGGGTGCAGATGCGCTCGATCCAGCGGATCAGCGTTTCCTCCATCACCTCGCCGGCCTGAAAGGCGGCCACCGTGATATGCGGCTTGTTACGGACCGTAACCGAATAGTCATCGGAAAATTGTTTTTGTTCGCCCAGGAGTTTTTCCTCCATCTCGCCGCCCGGATAGATCACGAGGAGATATTCCGCGTGGCGGCTGCCGCGATCCATGTCGTGAAAAGGGGCCGGAGCCTGCAGGCTGCCCGTGGATGCCGATGGGATAGCGCCCGCCAAATGACTGACGGCAGCGTCGTTGCCGTTCGCCCGGGAGCCGGCGCCAGCCGGAGCATTGCCGCCCGAACGTGCCGGGACATCGGCCTGGCGCGAAGTGACGGAAGAAAAGAGACCAATGGCCCGCACGGATCCCCGGGGGCGAGGCAGAGCCGCGGGGGCGGCGGTGAGAGCTGTTGTTTTTACTAACCCGGTTTCCATGAAAAAGATTTTTAAACGATCAATAATTTAGCATAAATTTACTAAATTAATTAGTTTTGCAAATTTATTTTTTCCGGGCATCACGGCTTAATTTATTTATGGAACTCGAACAATTTTACGGCATGAATCATAAGGGTGCGCGGCGTTTTTCACAGGGTGAGGCGCACCCGCCCGTGACGCCTGGCTTCGGGGCAGACGGCAACGATCACGGGAATCCGGCAGACGAACATTATCATGGTACCAGTGACCATTATCCTTCCGCAGACGAGCATTATCCCACCTCGGGTGATCTAAAGGTGCGCGGGGTCGATCTCAACGAACATTTGATCCGAAACAAAGCGGCGACCTTTTTGATGCGAGTGAGCGGCGACGCGATGACGGGCGCCGGCATCTTCCATGGAGACGTGGTGATCGTAGACCGGAGCGTCAAGGCAGTCAGCGGGAAGGTGGTGATTGCTGTGCTGAACGGGGAGATGCTGATCCGCCGGCTCGAAAAGACCTTCAACAAGCTGCGGCTGGTGCCCGAGACGCCAAGGCTTTCGCCTATCGATATCGATCTTTCGGGAGCGGAATTCTCCATCTGGGGAGTTGTGACGTATGTGATCCATGCGTTGTGAGGGCAACCGGGCCCGGGGTCGCAAAGCAGCCTGGCCCAGGGGTCGCAAAATAATTTCCCTTTTTTTAAAATATACTGCCGGCTGGCCCGTCTACCCTAATAGGTCGACGGAGGTTCCCGAGCGAAGCGAAGGGAACGAACGAGGTTCGCCCCCGTGGGGCGAGCCGAAGTTCTCGTCCGACAGGACAGATATTAGCGCTTTGCCGGGAATGCGTTAATTTTCTGGAACGCATTCCCGGCATATAATTTTGTGGAGAGTCAGAGCCAATATGTGAGCCGCAAGCCATTGACGAGAACCCCCGGCATGTCTGCCGTCAATAGAAAAAATATCGCCTCTGTTGTCGCACAGTTCGGCAAGCGATTGCTGAGCTTTATCCGGCGGCGCGTCGACAATGAAGCCGACGCGGAAGATATTTTGCAGGATATCTGGCAGCAGCTCACCCTCACCGTCGACACCGAGCCCGTCGAACAACTTAGCGGCTGGCTCTTCAAGGTCGCACGTAACAAGATCATCGACCGCTCGCGAAAAAAGAAGCCGGAGTCGCTGGAAAGCCTGCTGGACATCTTCGCCGGCAACGGCGGCGGCGAAAGCGAGGCCGACCCCGATTTCACCGGCATCCTGCTCGACGACAGCGAAAACCCCGAGGCAGCATATCTACGGGCGCTTTTCTGGAAGACCCTGCGCGAGGCCCTTGACGAGTTGCCACAGGAACAGCGCGACGTATTCGCCTGGAACGAGCTGGATGATCTCTCCTTTAAAGAGATCGCCGCCCGCACCGGAGAGAACGTCAACACGCTCATCTCGCGTAAACGTTATGCGGTCCTGCATCTGCGGCAGCGGCTGCTGGAACTCTATCAGGAAATCATCGAACATTAAAATCTATACTATCATGAGACGTCGTTTTAAAGGTCCAAAATTGTTCTTGTTCTTTTTTCTCGCCCTTGCCGGACTGGCGGTCTTCAGCATTATTGTGCTGTTGCTTTGGAATGCTTTGATGCCGGATATCTTTCATCTCCCCTTGATCAGCTTCTGGCAGGCGGTAGGCCTGCTGATCCTCGCCAAGGTCCTCTTTGGCGGTTTTCGCGGTGGCTGGGGCGGACCCTGCGGCGGCCGTTGGCGGCGTAAGATGCAACAACGCTGGATGGACATGACGCCGGAAGAACGCGAACGCTTCAAACAGGAGTGGGGCCGGCATGGCGGACATCCCGGCGGGCAGGCGTAGCATTTATGGAATCATTAACAAACGCTTTTTAAATCCCGGAACCCTTTTCTTATCCAATATGTGAGCGATGCAAAAGTTACTGCATCGGAAAAACTTAAAATCATGAAAACGAAGTTTCACGAACACCAAAAAAGATCAATTATGGGGGTGAGTAAAAAGCTATTTATCCTTACCGCCGCCGTTATAGCCTCCAGCCTCATCGCCAGCAAAGGTTATTCACAAGTTTTCATCGGTGCACACATCGCTGTACGCGTACCCGTTCCTCACGTCTATGTAGGTGCGACCTACGCGGCTCCCGCACCCGTTGTCTATGCACCCGCTCCGGCGTATGCCGGGGGTTACTATGCCGCCCCTGCGGTGTGTGAGGCAGAATTCCCCGGATATGCCTACTATGATTATCCGGCCTGGGGTGGTCACTATCGCGACAGGGTCTATTTCGAACACTATCGCCCCTTCTTTTACAGAGACCATGCCGCCTACTTCTACCATGGTGGTTTCGACCACGCCCGCTGGGGACATGACCATAGGGCCTATGGCGGATATCACGGAAGGAGGTGGTAATCAATACAATATATAAAAAGGGGGCCTATGGCCCCTTTTTTGCATCCTCACTTTTAAAATATGACTTATGAAATCGAAACTATTTCTTCTGGCTATGATCGCTGCAGGGTCGCTCGCCATCAATTCCGCCAGCGCCCAGGTGCACGTGCAGGTTGGCATCAACGAACAAGCGTATCCGGGATATAGCTATTATTCTTATCCCGCATGGCATGGACACGATCACGACCGGGTCTATTATGAGCATTATCACGCCCGCTTCTACAGGGAACACAGGCATTATTTCCGCGACCATGATCACTTCGATCACGACCGGTGGGATCGCGAACATCATCATGATCATGACCACCACCGCTGATCCTAATCTTCAGCATTGCTCACACACCACAAAAAGCGACGGCGCAGGTACGAACCTGCGCCGCTTTTATTTTGATCGCGCCTGGCGGCGTGGATCGCTAATCTATATCCTTTCCCCTATCCTGTGAAACCCTGACGAAGGCCGCATGGCTGGGCGCCGGCAGCGGCACATCGCCTTTGATTCCCTTCCAGAGGATCTCATTGAAGAGCTGATCCGGAACACGGTCCTCGCGGGTGAGGTCGAGGGTAGCCGATTTCTTAGCCCATTGGTTCGAGGCCACATTCCGTTGCGTGAGATCGACGGTCTCGGGCAAGACCGCAAACGGGGTGAGATCGGGCGTCGTGGTGAAACAACGCCACATCGGACGGGCCGCCGCATCATATTGCGACATCGGCGACAACCCCAGGATCAGTTCCATGGTCCGCAGCACGGATGTCGTAGAATACATCGTATGATCGACATAATGCCGTTTTACCAGACCGCCGGCGACATACACCGGACTGCGGTGAGCGTCCACGTGATCCGGGCCGTTCTGTGCATCATCTTCCAAAACAAAGACCACACTTTCCTTCCATATGGAACTCCTGCTGAGATAGTCGATAAATTCCCCTACGGCCAGGTCGTTGTCCGCAACATGGGCAAAAGGCGTGAGTTTACCCTTCCGAAGACCTTCGGTATGGTCGTTGCCGAAACGCACGGTATTCATCTGCGGCACGGCGCCCGCGTTCAGCAGCGAGTCGAAATCGCGTTTCCATTGCGTGAACCGGGCGGTATCGTAAAAGCCCAGGTCCCAACCCCGATAATACGGGCAGGTATGCCCGTCGAGTATCGGGATATTCGGCTTGGTTGCGTCATCGGCAAATTCTCCATAGGTGCGATACGACACACCTGCACGCGCACAGTGATCCCAGATATAACCGCCTTTGTTGTTGGCGACGCCGCGATTCCCTTCGCCGTCATAGACGCCCCCACGGCCGCCATAGCTGGTCGGCCATGTCTTTTCGAGATAATCGTTCGCATAGCCGCCCATGCTCCAGCTGTGGCCATCCATGCTCACCTCCGCATCCACATAGAAATTGTCAAGCAGCACGAACTCACGGGCGATGGCATGCTGATTGGGTGTCACCCGGTTGCCGAACAGCACCAGGCTGGTGTCACCGTTCCCTTCGGGCATATCGCCGAGCACCTGGTCATAGGTGCGGTTCTCCTTGATGATATAGAACACGTGTTTGATCGGTGAAGGGTCGCCAACCTTCATGGGAATAGGGTTCCCCGGCTCACCCGCTGCCGTCAGCTCGCCTTTCTTGGTATAGGGCGTATTCTGATAGACCAGCGTGGAATAATCTCCCAGCAGCTGATCGTCAGGCTCGGGGAAGATGCTCATCGTCCCACGTAAAAGCCCGGCAATGTACTGCACCGGCTGGGCCTTTTTCGTATCGCCCTCCCGGTAGTTGACCTCCTGGCGGCGCACCGCGGGGTTTGGCCCGTTAGGGTTGGCCATCGAAGTAAATCCCTTTCCATTGGCGACCCAGACCTTTTTGCCGATAACCGCGACGGCGGTAGGATACCAGCCTACGGGAATAAAGCCTTTCGATCTCGCCGAACCCGGTTCATGCACATCGAAGACCGCCAGACAATTGTTGTCGGCATTGGCGACATACAGTGTCTTGTCGTCTTCGCCGAGGGCCAGCGCATTGGTCGTAGAGCCGGGAGGCGCATCGGGGTAGAGGGCGGCGTTCAGCGTCCCGACTACCGTTCTTTTCCGGATATCGATTACCGACACACTGTTGTCGTTGGCATTGGCGACAAAAAGCCAGCGGCCATTGCGGGTCAGACAGATATCGTTGGGGTTATCACCCACCGCGATCGAGCCCGTGAAGGTGCGCTTTTCGGTGTCGAAGATCAGCAGCTTGTCGCAGCCCCAGCAAGTAATATAAAGCTCTTTCCTATCATGGGAAAGCTTGCAGGTATACCCTTCGCCGCCCAGGTCGAGCCGTTGCAGAATGGCGTGTGTATTCAGGTCCGCGATATATAACGAATTGTTCTCTTTGGTGACGACGTAGAGCAGGCCGTGTTTGTCGTCGATGTCGAGACCAGCCGGGGAGATCTTTACGGGCCAGCGTTTACCGAGAATAATGCTGTCCATAAGCACGAGTCCCGGCCGGCCGGGGGAAGGATCCGGGTTGACGGCGTATTTGAAGATCTGGTTGTAGTTGCCGGCAGAGGCATAAAGATATTTTTCGTCCGCGCTGAACTTTAATCCCAACCAGGATTCGGGAATGATCACAGTGTCCAGGACCCGTTCTCCTTTGACGTCGATGAGCTGTAATGTCTGAGTGCTCTGTCCGTTGTTCGTGACCGCGGCATAATGGCCGGAAGGGCTCACGGCAATGTTGAGTGGCAGATCGCCCAGTGACACACTGGTTCCCACAGGCGTGAGGGTCCAGCCATTGGGCAATGACACTTTCTTTTTTAAGAGATCGTCTTTGCTTAAGCCGCCGGAGGCGGCTTGCCCGTCAGGGCCGACATTAGCGCTTTGCCGGGAATGCGTTACATTCTTTTTCGAACGCATTCCCGGCACATTTTCCTGCGCGATAGCGGAGAGGCCCAAGCTTAAGGCGAGCACACCGATAAATAAATTCTTCATAACGATAAAATTATTCTCTTCCTTGTCGTTCCCGGGCAGGGGCTCCCAAACTTAACAGTTAGATAAAGAGCCTTTCCGCCTCTTCCGCCGAAGCGGGCTTGCCGACATCGATCAATTTCGAATCACTGTGATCATAGCCCCGGATGATCTGGCTGGCCGCGAGATCCAGGTAGAGGTCGACCGTGGAAAATTTTCCGTCCAGCCGCATAAGATCGAAGATGGCCGGGTCGATCACCTGGATGCCGCTAAAGGCCTTTTGGATCAACGCGCCGCTTTGACGGGCTGGCTGCGCCGGTGCGGCCGTCTGCGGCGATGCGGCCGCCGGCCGTGATAGCCGTTCCTGTCCTGTGTTCACGTTTCGCCACCCGCGGAGATGGTCTTTTTCGTCGAACAGGAAATACCGGGAGGTGCTGCGGTTGGTGACGGCCAGCGTTACCAATGGGCGATGCACAAAATGATCCCGGACCATAGCGCCGAGATCCATATCGGTGAGGATGTCCACATTCATGAGCACAAAAGGGGCTTTGTCCAGCCAGCGACGTGCCTTTTTCAGCCCACCGCCGGTCTCGAGGACGGCCGCCGTCTCATCGCTGATGAAGATCTCGCTGCCCCACCCTTTCGCGGCGCGAAGCGCTTCGGTGATCTGGTCGGCGAAATGATGAACGTTCACCACGATCTCGCGGATACCGTATTGTTGCAGGTAGTCGATATTGCGTTGCAGCAGGCTTTTCCCATTCACCGGGGCCAGGGCCTTGGGGTGTTTGTCCGTCCAGGGCTTGAACCGGGTGCCGAGACCCGCGGCGAGGATCATCGCGCGGGAGATGGATGCGGATGGCGTGTTCATGGGGCAAATATAGGGTTAGCGGGCAAATTGTTTCAAAGAGTCCAATTCGGCCCGGATCTTGTCGTTCCAACGTGACTGGCCCTCCTCATTTTTGCCATGATCAGTTTCCTCATCGTACAAGTTCTCCGTTTTGCGTCTTTCGGCTTCGACAACATAGTAGATAAGGGGCAGTTGAAATTCAGGTTTATCGGATCTCACAGGTATTTCCATAATCCGCTTTCGCAGTCTCCTGGCATAAATTTCGGTAATATCGAAATGACCTTGCTCATGCAAAAGGAGCCGGTCTGAACGATGCCTTACCCAGGACTGATCCTCATAGAAGATGGCGGCGATCGTATCGACTACACCACTGTCCTTGATCTCACCATGGTAGTGTATTCCGGAGGTGGTCAATGCGGAGGCGGGATTATGCTTTTCCGGCTTTGCCAGAAAGTCGGCCCATTTCAATTTCACGCCCGGCTGCCACACGATAAAGTCTTGCGCCAATGAGCTGTCGACGGCGCAAGTAGTCAGCAGCAATGGGACTGCCAAAACCAAAAGCAATCGTTTTTTCATAGCGGCGTATTATTCACCTTACAGCACGATGTTCTGCAACAAAGGACTCTTTTGGGGGTAATCGGTATTGTAATGCAGCCCACGGCTTTCCTTGCGGAACGAAGCCTCCTTCACGATGAGATATCCCACGGTGATGAGGTTGCGGACCTCGCAAAGCTGTGGGGAAACAGCCGTGGTCTCGTAGAGCGATTCGATCTCTTCGTGGAGCAGATCCAGGCGTTTCATGGCGCGTTGCAAGCGGGTATGCGTACGCACGATGCCCACGTAATCGCTCATCAGCAACTGCAATTCTTTCAAACTTTGCGTGATAAGGATCATTTCCTCGGGCTCCGTGGTGCCTTCCGCATTCCAATCCGGGATATTCGTCTTCAGCCCGATCTTGTCGACCGCCTGTATGCTGTCGAGATAACAACGGTGCGAGAATACCAGGGCCTCGAGGAGCGAATTGCTGGCAAGCCGGTTGGCGCCATGCAGCCCGGTGGAGGAGCATTCGCCGCAGGCATAGAGATTGTTGATGGAGGTATGCCCCCACTGGTCCACCTTGATGCCGCCGCAGCTGTAATGGGCGGCGGGAGCCACGGGGATCATGTTCTCTGCGGGGTCGATGCCGATGGAGCGGCATTTTTCGTAGATGTTGGGGAAGTGCTCGATGAATTTGGCTTTGTCCATATGCCGGCAGTCGAGATAGACATGTTCGGTACCGGCGCGTTTCATCTCGCTATCGATAGCACGGGCTACGATGTCGCGGGGTGCGAGGTCTTTGCGTTCGTCGTACCTCGACATAAAGGCTTCGCCTTTGTCGTTCCGGAGGATGCCCCCATCGCCGCGAACCGCCTCCGTGATCAGGAAGGAAGGACTCACACCCGGCTCGTATAGGGCGGTAGGATGGAACTGGATGAATTCCATGTTCTCGATCCGCCCTTTGGCGCGATAGGCCATGGCTACACCGTCACCGGTTGCGATCTTTGGATTGGTGGTGGTACGATAGGCCTGACCGTTACCGCCCGTAGCCAGCAGCGTCAGCCGGGAAATGATCTTCACGATCTTGTTCGTATGCTGGTCGAGCGCATAGACGCCATAGCACTCGATATCCGGCGTCGACTTGGTGACGAGATAGCCGAGATGGTGCTGGGTGATGAGGTCGAGGATGAACCAATGCTTGTTGATGACGATGTTCTTTTGTTTGCTCACCGTCTCCAGCAGCGCGCGTTCGATCTCTTTGCCGGTGACATCCTTGTGATGGAGGATGCGAAACTCGCTGTGGCCGCCTTCACGCCCGAGCTTGTAATCGCCTTCGGAGTCTTTGTCGAACCGGGTGCCCCAGTCGATGATCTCCTGGATCCTATCCGGCCCCTCCTTGACGACGATCTCCACCGTTTGGGGATTGCAAAGCCCGTCGCCTGCGATCAGGGTATCCTGGATATGTTTGTCAAAACTATCGTGTTCGAAGTCCGTGACGCCGGCGATGCCGCCCTGGGCGTATTTCGTATTGGTCTCGTCGATGCGGGTCTTGGTGATCACCAGTACCTGTCTGTCGGGGTAATGTTGTGCTACTTTGAGCGCGTAGCTGAGTCCTGCGATGCCGGAGCCGATAACCAGAAAGTCTGTTTGTATCATGATCTGCAAAGGTAGGGAATCCTATGTTCCTTAGTATTCCACCTTGTATTCGAACTGGTCCGGATGATCGAACACGTCGACGAGGTTGAACTTCATGGTCACGGTTTTCTTATCGTCGGACAGTTTGGCCAGCGGATTCCCGGTACTCTTGATGGGACGGGGCAGGGAAAGCGTCGTGGTATAGTTGATCTCCATACCCATCTGCGAAGCCTGCTTCATCTGCGCCAGCTGCGGATCGTTCTTCAGCGCATCGAATTTTCCCTTGTTGAGCTTTTTGACCAGCAGCCCGTCCGTACAGGAGAAATCGAAGACGCTGTTGAACTGGCTCATGTCCGGGGTCCCACCACCGCCGGTTTCGCCGCCGAGCGAACCGAAAAGTTTGGCATTGGACAGCGACCCATCGTTCATGAGCGTATACAACTTCTGGAGATTTGGCAGGCTCGTGAAGGGGAACATGCTGTGGACGGTGAAGATCTTGGCATCCATATCGATCTTTATATGTACCCTGCCGGGCCGGAGGATCGCCTTTTTATCTTCACTGAGCGCAGAACTGGTATCTATGACGTCTTTGAGCAGGATGGTGGTATCCATCTTCGACATGCCTTTTTGAGCGAGCTCATCTTTTCCCATATAAGTTTGCAGGATATCGATCATCTGGCTCATGTCTATGTCCATAGTGAGCTGACCGCTGCCATCGTCTCTGACGTCTACACTTTCGGTGATATCGAGGCAACCGGCAAATCCAAGCGCAAGGACGGCGGGCAGGATAAACTTTAGGAACTTCATCAGTTTCGCGTTTAAGGAGCAATATAGCTATTTCACCGCTAGTCTATAGCGATCTTATAGCGAACGGTAAATATTTGTGAATGACCGGGCTGCAGGATCAGCAAGCCCATATGGTTATTGAAACAATCAGGCGCACCGCTGAGGTTTTCGACCGCAATGCTTTCGCGGGCCGGCGGTGTATAGATCTGCAGATAGGGATAGGTTGCATCGGGGAAAAACGAAATGCGTAATCCATTGGCGGGATTATAAAGCTGGCACGCGGCACTGACGATATCCGGTTTCAACGCAAAACAGTTGTCGAGAAAGGTAGCTCCTATGGGTCGCAGCGACTCGAACCTATCGTATTGTTTGAGCCTGCCGGTAGGTACCAGCTTGTCATCGAATTCCACGATTGCCTCGGCGTGGAACTGCATCTGCCAATCATTAGCCTTTCCGCCCAGCGTAAAATACGGGTGCCAGCCATCGGCTATGGGGATGGGCTCGTCGTCGAGGTTGGTAACCGTGGTCACCACTTCCAGATCATTCCCGGGATTAAGCGTATAGCGGGTCGAGCAGGCATAGTAAAAAGGATAGCCGGGGTCCTCTCTTCTGTAGATGCATTCGAGGACCACGGTGCCATGTCCATTGTCCGCCCCCGTTTCCATAAGCGTAAAGGGTTTGTTGTAAAGCAGACCGTGGATGGCGGTGCCGTCGCCGAAAAGGTGTTTGAGCTGATATTCATGGTTGTTGAACCGGTACACCCCGCCGGGTATGCGGCAGGGGAAGGGGGAGAGTTTGGGACCTTTGAAGTTCCGGCTCAGCTCCTTTTTTATTTCCGCCGCGCTCTTGTAGCTGTCGATGACATTCAAAACGCCCTCTTTGGGGTGACGGACGGTAAAAGCCTGTAAAGTGGCGCCGAAGGCGGGCAAAAGGGAGACCACGGTACCCGTGGTCTCATCGGTAATGTTTACAAGGTCGAGATCATGTTCTTTGCTGTTCCTGATCGAAAAGCTCATGGGTGTTGGCGTATATTTCCTGCAATGTATCGAAAAGCCCTAACATACCATGACCCGGCAGCAAGGCCGCGCCGTCGATGGTGATGATCTTACGGGCGCTGACGCAGGGTTGATGCCGAAAAAAGGCGGCACCCATATATTCGGGGCAAAACCGCTTGATATATCCCGGGCGGCAGCCGGTGTGTGGAATATCGTCCAGCAGACCCAGGTCGGCCAGTCCCAGCACGGCTTCGCCCATCGCGACCAGGGGGCGGCAGCCGGCCACCGACACCAGCAGGGAAAAGATCTCGAGGTTATCGCCTTTCTCCCAACGCGCGCCGCCGGGCAGCAGGAGGACGTCGAAATCTTCCGGCCGCATATATTCCAGACTGGCGTGAGGGATGACTTTAAAACCCGTAGCCGAGGTAACGCTCGCGCCTCTCACCGAAAACGTCTCCAGCGACCAGTCGCCGCCCCTGCTGCTGAGACAAGCCAGGGCAGCGGAAAGATGGTGGTCGAGAAAGCCCTCGAAAAGAAACGCCGCGCATGTTTTTTTCATGATAAAAGGTTTTTAATCGTTAAAATCAATTACTCGTTAATTCCGATCAGTATCTCGGTGATCTGGTTAGCCGGATCGTCGAAATCGATATGCAAAAAAGATTCGGCATAAATGCCGTTGAGCTTTAATCCATTATCCGAAATATATTGCAGCATTCGTTGGTATTCCGCCCCGATACCCTCCCAGGGTCCTTCATACCGCGAGGAAAGACAACGGAAGGCGGGCAGGCGTTTAAAAAAGGGCAGGACGGCTGTAGGGATCTTACCCTGTACGGGGATCAGGACCTCGAGCGTAAATTTCTGTGCGCCCAGGATTTGCGGCAGGCCTCCGGCCACCGTGGGCTTTCCGTCTACTCCATGGTAGAACCAATATTGCGGGCCGCATACCAGCAGGTCGAGATCCGCTACGTACTGGTAGAGGTCTTTTACAACCGTCCCGCTGAACTTTGGGAGATCGTGCAAAGTGGCCTCACGGGTGCTATATAAAACGGTCATGTAGGGATGCGTGCGGATGAGCATGTTGTCTTTTGTTTGTACAAAAGAACAACCCCGGAATGACAGCATTATGTCAGTAGGACCGGTGGTGTACGGATAATTTTTCGGAAATCGTCTTGATTTCGCTTTTTAGCAGTTCAGGGGAGTCGACCCGGATCGCATCGGTATACATCAACAGCCACCGGGCGAAATAGGGGAAAGAGGAGGTCAGGAATTTCATCCGGACGGAATCGCCCAGATCTTCTTCGGAGACAAAACCGTTGAGATACTTCTGTTCCTGAAGGAATTTTACGATCCTTTTGTCGACCAGCACAATCGCTTCCTGAAGGTCGGCACCGGCGCGCAATGTTTCAATATATTCCTTGATGGATGGATGTGCGGCGGGATCAAAGGTTGCGTCTTCGAGGATCACGCCCAGCATGCGGGTCAGCCGGAAGTCGCGGTAGTCGCCCCGCAGATGGCACCAGCCGATGAGATGCCAGGCGCTGCCATAGTGCAGCAGTCCAATGGGTTCGACGCGGCGGCGGGTCACCTCTTCCTTGAGATTGGAACGGTAGTGAAGCTGAACGATCTTTTTGCCCACCACGGCCTGCTGGAGCATGGACAGATATTGTTGCGGCGAATCGTTGTCCGGCGCATAGCGGGTCAGGATCTCGATGTGTTCCGTAAGGCTGTCTACATATTCCTTGTCGGGGGAACGGAGTACGGCCTTGATCTTGAAGAGGGCGGCATGAAAATGCCGTTTTACCGATCCATCCGTGAACCGTTCAGCCAGTTTCGCGCCAAGCAGGAGGGCGCTGGCCTCTTCCTGCGTAAACATTACGGGTGGCAGCCGGTAGCCTTCCATGATGGTATAACCGGTTCCGGCTTCGCCGATCACGGGCACGCCGGACTCATCCAGGGCTTTGACATCCCGGTACACCGTACGGAGGCTGATGTTGAAGCGATCGGCCATTTCCTGGGCCGTCACTTTCTTCTTACTCTGCAGGTGCGTTAGTATCGCATGCAATCGGTCAATGCGGTTCACTGTTAGTTAGTTTATGTGCGTCAGATCGTCACGGCCAGGGGCTCGATCCAGGCGCCGTGCTCTTTAAGCAGATCAATCAGCTCATCCACGGCAACGGCGCTATCGACGCCTCTTTTCATGATCTCCTTGCCTTTGTAAAGCGTGATCTTTCCCGGTCCGCTTCCGACATAACCAAAGTCCGCGTCGGCCATCTCGCCGGGCCCATTGACGATACAGCCCATGATGGCGATCTTGACGCCTTTGAGATGATGCGTCACGGCACGAATGCGCGCAGTGGTCTCCTGCAGGTCGAAGAGGGTACGACCACAGCTGGGACAGGAGATATACTCGGTTCGGGAGATGCGTGTCCGGGTAGCCTGAAGGATGGAGAAAGCCGTATTGTTCAGGAACTGATGGTTGTTGCGCGTTTGCAGATACGTGCGGCCGCTGATGCGCGTGTTCATGATCTTCGATGCGTGGCCGGTGATCCAGATGCCATCGCCCATGCCGTCGAGCAGGAGCGCGCCCGCTTCGGTGGAGAAATGGATCAGGGCCTCGTCGATGGTGCGGGTCTGGCCGTTGATAGTAGCGCCGTGGCTATCGACGCCGAGGATCACCGGACAGCGGATGTCCTGCTTTTCCAGTTCCATGATGAAACGCCTGACGGAAAGCAACGGGTAGGGATGAGTGCTTTTACAGCAGAGGACCACCGTGGCGTCGTCTTTGAACCTTTCCGCTACCAGCCGGGCTTCCTGTGCCGCGGCATCGATCAGGATGATGTTGAGTGTGTCGGAGCGGTCCTCGTCCGTGTCGTATTCCCAGTCCTGGAACAAGGGTATATAGTTCGTTCGGTCGTCGAGGCTTAGCCAGGTCTTGTAATCACAAATGGGCTGGAGAGTACCGGGAAGGTCGAATTCCAGGACCTTGTCACCCGTGTAGATGTAATCGGCGGCTGCATCGGCGATATTCCATTTATCGCTGGCGGCATCATAGGAATAGCCGATGGAGGTGAGGTCCTCGCGGCTGACCGACGCGTCTTTTTCGAAATCGGCGACGACTACGGGGACATGGGTGCCGCCGAGACCCGTGAGTGTGCGGGAGACGCGGCGTTTGTATTCAAAGGGAGAATAGGGCAGCTTTTCGATCGGGGGGATAGGCTCCGATTTGTCACGATTTTCATATCGTTTTACCAAATCCTTGCACACAGGGATCTCGAATTCCGGGTCTTCCGTGAGCGAGACGCGGATGGTATCGCCGATGCCGTCCTCCAGCAGGGTGCCGATACCGATGGCCGACTTGATACGACCGTCCTCACCGTCGCCTGCTTCTGTCACGCCGAGATGCAGCGGATAGCAGACGCCGAACTCCTGTTCCATCTGTACGATCAGCAGCCGGTAGGCCTGTACCATCACCTGCGGATTGCTGGACTTCATGCTCAGGACGATGTTATGATAGTCCTCATCGCGGGCTACGCGCAGGAATTCCATCGCGCTTTCGACCATGCCGATGGGCGTATCGCCATAGCGGGACATGATGCGGTCGCTCAGCGAACCGTGGTTGGTGCCGATGCGCATGGCGGTGCCGTATTCCTTGCAGATCTTTATAAGCGGCGTAAACCGTTGGCGGATACGTTCGATCTCTTCCGTGTAGTCGACATCGGTGTACTCGATGTGTTCGAACTTCTTTTTGTCGATATAGTTACCCGGGTTGATGCGGACCTTTTCGACAATACGCGCGGCTATCTCCGCGGCATTGGGGGTAAAATGGATATCCGCGACCAGCGGGGTCGTATAGCCACGCCGGCGTAGTTCGTTTTTGATATTCAGGAGATTTTCCGCCTCTTTTTTACTGGGCGCCGTGATGCGCACCAGCTCGGCCCCCGCCTCGATACACCTGATGGATTGTTCGACCGTGGCCAGGGTATCCATGGTATCCGTGGTGGTCATGGTCTGGATACGGATGGGATTGAAATTGCCCAGGAGCAGATCGCCGATCTTCACTTCCAGGGTCTTGAGCCTGGAGTAGCGGGTGAGGGAATTACAATAGGACTGCATGCTGCAAAATTAATAAATCGTCTGCTGTAAGCCGATTAAAAAATATCGTATATTTATTGTCTCCACGGGATCGCTATTACCTCCCATCCTTTTCAAAAGTCACTCCTGGTTAGCTCGCTTTAACATGTTTTTGCCATGAAATTGACCCTGGCTTTATGCCTTCTGCTTGTCTTTACCCACGAGCCGGATCCTTCCTATCAATTAATTTCCTCGCAGGGAAAGACCTATGGTTACGATATCTATTTACATGGTCGTTTGCTGATCCACCAGCCGTCCGTTCCCGGTCTGCCCGGCAACGACGGTTTCCGGCGTAAAAAGGACGCGGCGAAGGTCGCGGTCCTGGTGATCGAAAAGATCAGGCAGCATGTTTTCCCGCCCTCCATTAGTCGCGCGGAACTCGACAGTCTTCACATTAAACTTTAATAATTAAACACTTTGCTATGAAAAAAACTTTACTAGCGCTGTGCCTTGGCGCATGCAGCCTGTTTTCGATGGCGCAGACCGGAACCTGGACCCAAATCAAGGACATCGATTCCACACCGAATGCGCCGTCAGGGAAGATCTATGTCGTCGGTCTGGGTATTGGCGCTAAGGGATATGTGGGTACGGGCGTGAATTCCACCCATGGCGCGGGGGTTTTCTACCGGGATTTCGAGTCGTACGACCCTGGCACCGGCACATGGTCCGAGGACGCCGCCTTTGGCGGCGGATCGAGGGTCGACGCGGCAGGTTTTGCCATCGGCAGCAAAGGCTATGTCGGCACAGGCGGGGACAGTACGGTATCTCCATGGAGAAAGGATTTCTGGGCATACGATACGGTTACCGGTGCCTGGTCTCAGATAGCCGATTTCGGCGGCGCGGCACGCTCGAGCGCCGTTGGTTTTACCATCGGAGCGATAGGATATGTAGGGACAGGTGCAAATCAATATGGCGATCTGAGCGATTTTTGGGCGTATGATCCGGCGACCAACAGCTGGGCACGTAAGGCCGATTTCGGCGGAGGACCAAGGTACGGGGCAGTAGGTCTTGGCATCGGCGGCAAAGGGTATATCGGCACGGGCAACGATCCGGTGGAGACTCCCACGCCGACTTTCTTTTCCGACTTCTGGGAATATGATCCCGCGGCGGATACGTGGACCCGTAAGGCCGATTTTGGCGGCGGCACGCGCACTTCGGCCAGCGCCTTTTCCATCGGCGCCTATGGATATGTAGGCATGGGCAATGACAGCCTCGGTAGCGATCAGATCACTTATTATCCGCAAAAGGATCTTTGGCAATATGATCCCGCGGCAAACACCTGGACCCGTCAAACCGATCTGCCGGGTTCGGCCCGCTGGGGGGCTACGGGGTTTTCGGTTAGTGGAAACGGTTATATTGGCCTGGGCGCTTCGGGCGCATGTAATGTCTGCGCGACCGTACTTCACGATTTCTGGCAGTTCTCTCCTGGCGTTGCGGCTCCCCCGCCGCCGGACAGCGGATGCCATCATATCATAGACACGTTTTTTGTGTATCCCAATCCGTTTCATGACCATATCTCTATCCGTGCAGACGCTAATGCCGCCGGTGTGGCCGTATTGCTGGTCACGGATGTAGCCGGGAGGGTCGTCGCGATCAAAGTGTTGTATCTGCAGCCAGGAGAAAATTCGGCCGTTCTGGAGACGGGACGTTGGATCAGGGGACTATATTATTTCAATCTCAGGGTGAAGGGCGACAGCAAGCAGGTGAAGGCATTGAAAGAGTAGAATCCACGCGGGCCGGGGGGCACTGACTACCAGTCCTTTTCCGGCTGATTGGGTACATGCTGCTTGTTCTGCTGCATTTTATCGTGGAGATCCTTCTCTTTTTGTTCGAGCGCCTTCAGCAGCTGTTCGACCTGCTGTTTGTCCAGCTTGCTGGGTTGCGGCTTGGGTTGTTGCTGCTGCTGCTGTTGTTGCTGCTGTTGCTGCTCTTTTTTCTGATCCTGTTTATCCTGGTTCTTCTGATTCTTTTTTTGATTTTGGTTCTGCTGTTGTTGCTGTTGCTGCTTCTTTTGTTCTCTGAGGGCTTTCTCGAGATTATCGCGGGCTTCGGTGTCGCCCGCGTCGAGCTTGAGGGCATTTTTCCAGGCGTCGATGCTTTCCTGCAGCTTCTTTTGCTTGATCATGGCCACGCCTTTGTTGTAATAGCCTTTTTCCTTCATCCCCTTGTCCGTACTGTTTTGTACGGTGGCATCGTAGGCGTGCGCGGCTTCGTCGAACTTATTGTTCTTGAACTGTGCGTTACCGAGGTTGTAGTTGGCGGTCGGGCTGTTGGGCGCCTGCTGGACGGCCCGCTGGTATTGTTGTACCGACTTTTCGAATTCGCCTTTCTTATAGGCCCGGTTGCCGCTGCGGATTTCGCCATTGGTGTTCTGAGCAGCGGCGGGGAGGGCGGAGACCAGGACAGCCAGGGCCAGGAGGGTGGCGGCTCCGGCAACGCCGGGACGTGTGGCGGAGGGGCGGCCGGTGCCGGTGCCGGTGGTGTTGGAAGCCGTGCCGGACGTGCCTATCGAGCCGGTCGCGGCAATACCGAGGCCCGCGCCGGATGCTGCGCGTTCGCGTTTTTCGCTGGCAGCGGAGCGACGTTCCGAAAAGAAATAGTCGAAAACCAGCAACACCAGGGCGATGCCCAGGAACCATTGGAAATAGCTAATATAGTCGACGAACTCGGCGTCCGACATCGATTTCTTGTCGACGCTGTCGATCTGCTGCGTCATGGTGATCAGCGCATCGTCGACATTATCCAGCCGGACATACTGACCGTTAGTCGCACTGGAGAGCTGTTGCAGCTCGGCTTCATTGAGTTTCGAGATCACCGTATTCCCCTGCTCGTCTTTTTTGAGTTCGCCCGTGGCCGGGTCTACAATGGGAGAGCCATCGGGCGAGCCGATGCCGACGGTATTGATCATCACGCCGTCTTTGGCAAGCTCCCTGGCGACCTTAAGCGCGTCGGGATCATGGTCTTCGCCGTCCGAGATGAGCAGGATAGACTTATACTTTCGTTCTTTACTGTTAAAGGCGGTGTTGGCCATCCGGAGGGCTTCGGCGATCACCGTACCCTGGGTGGGCACGGCGTCGGGGCTGGCCTCCTGGATATACATTCGGGCGGCGCCGTGGTCGGAGGTCAGCGGCATCTGGAGATAGGCGCGGCCGGCAAAAAGCACGAGACCGATCCGGTCGTTCTCCAATTTATCGAGCATCAACAGCAACAGCTGTTTCGCTTTGTCGAGCCTGCTGGGTTTTATGTCGGTGGCAAGCATGCTTTTGCTCACATCGAGCACGACCATCACATCCACACCCTTGCGTTTGACATTCTCCATCTTACCGGTCTTCTGCGGGTTACTGGCGCCGATGACGATTACCAGGAAGGCCAGCAACAGGACCCCGGCTTTTATCAGGAAGCGGGCGGAGGAAAAATTACTGATCAGCTGGCGGACCAGCGAGGGGTCGCCAATGCGGGCTACGGTTCGCTTTTTCCAGCTCAGCAGGAACCAAAGGGCTGCAACAAGCAATGGAAGCGCGGCCAGGCCTACAAGATTTTCGGTATGTTCTATGCGGTACACGGACTTGCAATATAAAACATTATGCCGGAATCACCCGGCGTCGCGGGCCAGCAGGCCCCAGCAGGATCATTTCTTACCCTGAAAGAAACCCATGGAGGACAGGATTCCTCTAATAACTTGAAAACCACGATGTTCCTTGCCAACCTCTTTTTCCGGGCCTTCGATATTGAGCACAAAGAAATAGGGATGTTTATTCTCTTCGACCCAACCCGTGATCCAGCTTAGCACGTGGCCGTTGTAAGGGATGTCCGCTACTTTATAAACCAGCTTGTAATTACTGTTCTCATATTTACCGAACATGTCGCGAACCATTTCCTGGGTAGGCCGGTAGAACGGAAGCTGGTTAAAGTAGAGCCTCTTGATCAGGCCGAGCTGTTCATCGGCCTGCAGCTTGAGATTTCCGTCGTACACGGCATCGGTATCCTTATCCACCGCCTCGTTGCCATAGTGGAGCGAGTCCACCCATTTCCGCAGCGAGTCTATGCCGACGCTGTCCTCGATGCGCCGGAAGATCACTTCGCCATTGTTCATTTTGAAGGCATCGCCGATTGTCATGTCGTGAATCACGGCCTTGTCGTCTTTGATGACCCCGCTCTGGAACGCGACCAACGAAGCGACGATATCGAAGGTGGAGCCGGCGGGATAGAGGCTATCGCGATAGCGGGGCAGGTTATAGACGGTAAAATGGCCCTGGCCGTTGTCAAAAAGGGCAAAACACCCCTTGACGCCCGCCGAGTCGAAAAACCTACCGAGACTAGCGTCTTCGGTAACGTTGTTGATCGAGCAGGCGGAGAAAAGGATGGCGAGGGCCGGAAGGGCGACGAGGAGCTTACGCATCTTGGAAAATTTGCGCAAAGGTAAGGGCTTAAAGCTATTGCTTCGGCAGATCGTATTTGTCGATGAGCTTCAGCAGCACCCCGTTAGTCCAGCCAAAGCCATCCTGACCGGGATATTCGCCGCCACCCGCGTCTTCGTCGATGTCCTCGACATTGTATTTTTCCATGAGCTTCCCGGTGGACTTATATACTTTCTCGTTGAGTTTAACCCAGCGGGCGGCAATGTCCGCCGCGAGATCCTTCTGACCACAGCGGTCGAGTCCCCAGATGGTCATCCATTCGAGCGGCGCCCAACCATTGGGGGCATCCCATTGCTGACCGGTATCGAATTCCGTGGTGACGACACCGCCCGGTTTCAGCAGCTTGGCCCGGATGACGTCCGCGACCTTACTGCAGAGCAGGCTCATATAGTCGGGATGTTCGTTTACAAAACAAAAGGGGTACATCCCGCCGGGGTTGATAATCTTACTTTGTTTCTGCGTCTTGAAGTCGTAGTCCGTATAGAAATTCTGGGCTTTGTTCCAGCAGTATTTGTCGATGAGCTCGCCGCGATGGATGGCCTTGTGACGAAATTCTTCCGACGTGCTGTCCTTGTTCATCAGCAGAGCCTTGGAGATGGCCCATTCCAGATGATAGAGCAGGGAGTTGAGATCGGGCGGGATGAAATCGCTGGTGCGGATCGTCACCAGATTTTTGCCGTCGGCAAACCAGCGGCAGCTGAAGTCGATGCCGCTTTCCGCGGCGGCGCGGAGCTCTTCGTACATCTCGGTCTTGTCACGGCCGGAGCGTTGTGCCGTGAGGACGTCTTCGCGCCAGCTTTCCTGCCGCGGCACGGTGGCGTCGTCCCAGTAACGGTTCATGATTTCGCCATTCTTCAACCGGACCACCCGGCGATAGGCCTGGCCCGGTTTGAGCTTATCCGCGCCATCCATCCAGAAGGCATACTCCTTCTCCATCGCGGGGAGGAACTCCTGGTAGATGCTATCGCCTTTGGCCTCGGCAAGCAGTTCCACCATCACCGAGAAAAAGGGCGGCTGCGAGCGGCCGAGATAATAGGTTCGGTTCCCATTGGGGATATGGCCATAGTTCTCGATGAGATAGGCGAAGTTCTTTACCATATTGTCGATCATGTCGATCTCACCGCTTTCTTTGAGCCCCAGCATGGTGAAATACGAGTCCCAATAATACACCTCGCGGAAGCGGCCGCCCGGCACGATATAAGGATACGGCAGGGGGAGAAGCGAGCTGCCTTCTACGACTTTGTCCGGCGTTCTTTTGAGCACAGACCAAAGCTCATGGATATGCGTGACCACATTTTCGGAGGTGTTCGTCTTATAGGTGTCATTGGGCGTGGGCGGCAGTTCGAAGTTGTCGAACACGAATTTATGGAGATCGAAGCCCGGCGCCCCCTTCTGCGCCTCATAGTCGGCGACGATGTCGGCGGGTTTGCGTTTGGGGATGCAGTCTACGAAGGTCTTGCCGTCCTGAAAGACACGGTCCATCTGGACGTCGACGAATAGTTTTCCGTAAATTTTGTCAGGCCCAAGTTGCGAGAAATCCGCTCTCTTGTGCCGATCAGGCGTGACAATCGGCTGCCCAATAGAAAGAAAAGAAAGGGTTATAAAAAGCAGGAGGCCGGCTAATCTTTTCATATTCCGCGGTTATGGCTGCTAAAATAACCAAAAATGAAACACCGCGAAGAATCGCGGTGTTTTGCTTGCTTTTGCTTATAGACCAAGAAAAAAAACTAAATATTATGAAGACGCGGTCAGCATCTCTGTACATCTTATTCGGCGCCGTCGGTCATCGCACGCTGAACGGCGTAATTACCCACATGCTGTCCCACGGTAAGACCGACCTGGCAGTCGATGGCATAATGGATACCTGCGAGCACACGGGAATTGGCAGCGTCCTGCGACATGCTCATATAATCGCTTGCACGTGAGGGAACCAGGTGCGCCAGGATCGTGGATGCGGCCCCGCTGAACATGGCATGTCCGGAGACATACGACGGGAAATTGGGTATTCCCGTGAGGGTCTTGATCCGGGCATCCATCTGGGTAGGCCGGGGGTTGAAATAGAAATATTTGATATCCCAGCAGCTAATCGCAGCGTCCATCTCGGCCATGTTGAGGAGCGCCAGGTTGCGTGCCCAGCGGACCTCGCTGTAGTTCTGCTTGACGAAGTCCTTTTCCGCTATATAGTTCCAGTGTCCCGGGGGAGTATAGGTACTTACGCCGTCGGCCCAGAACTGAACGGTAGTCATCTGGGCACGGGTGGGATTTTTGACTGTGTTGTAGGCGGCCTGTACCGCAGCCGTCATATCGGCGCTGTTGGTGGAAGGAGGCGGGCTCGGCCGTAAAGCAATAATCGCCGCCGAGTCGCATAGGAAGCCCTTGACCTTGCCAAAGAGCGGCAGCATGGGTGGACGCGCGGGATATTCGAGACTCAGCCAGGGGATCTGGCTTTCCGCTTCGGTGGTGGTTACAAACGAGGTCCAGTTAGCCGGTGTCCCTCCCGCCTTACCGGCATTATCGGCGCGGCCACGGGCGAGATATACGTCGGCCACCTGGCGGCCGAGCGCTTCACCGGCAGTGATGTCGCTGCGAGTGGCCGAGCCGGAGGCGATCAGTGCCAGCTCTTCCTGTGAAAGCTTCTGCTGGATATTAGCGATCTCATCGGGGAAGAGCAATTGCATGAGCTCGGCCGTCGCGCCCGCCACCACCGCGCCCTCCGACGGATAGCTGGAGAGGGTAGTCTTCCCTGCCAGCGCCTGGATGGTCGAATCGACCTGGTAGGGTCTGGGGCGGTTGTACAAAGTCTTATAGTGCCAGCAGGCTACGAGGGCATCGTACTGCGCCGCGGTGACATAGGCATAGGCCCGCGCCGCATAGGGCGGGTTCGAGAAAGGAAAATTCGGATAGGCGAAAGGGTTGGCAGCGCTAGGCACGGGATAAGACCCGTCCGCATTTTGATAGGGCGGCAGGTTGTATTTGGTCACCAGCTCCAGCATGATCTGGTTCCAGCGGAAGACATGGCCCGCGCTCCAGTAGGAGATCTGCGCTTTCATATCTCCCGTGAGATTGTGCTGATACGCCTTGATCTCGTTGAGATCGGCGGTATAGGCGGCGTTGCTCGTGGCAACCGGCGTAGCGACGGCAAAGGTGTCGGGACGCGTGAGCAACACGGGTTTCCAGGTCCCTGCATTGAGATCTTCGTTTCCCGGCGTGAGCGCCGGGAGGTTATCGGTGACGTTGCTTACGCTTTTGTTGCAGGCCGCGAAGGCTACAAGGGCTAGTACAAAAAAGATAGGTGCGTGCCGTTGCATGCTTAGTTCTATTTGATGTTATTAGTAGGATGGTGCGAGAAACTCAGGAGATAGAAGACGCCGACGTCGAAGCTCCGGGCCTGGCCCACATTGCGGCCGGCAACGGTGTAGTCGCCGTCGACATCCACCGAGAACCCATGATCCTTTTTGAAAAAGTAGCGCACGTGGGCACCGGCCATCGTAGCGTTCATTTTGTTGCTTGGGAACGGCATATCGTTCCTGCGGATATCGAAGCCGCCGAGGGTATTCATATTGCTGCCCACCGCTTCGATGATCAACCGGCTGCTGCGATAGCCGATACGAAGTTCCTCCGCCGCCACATTGGGCATGTCCACCTTGTTCGTAAAGTGAAGCGAGGTCGTATAGTAGGCTTCCTCATCGATGGTGACATCGCTGCGCCAGGTATAGGTGCCCATCGCCGTGGCGAAGAAATGTCTTTGCTGGTAATCCACCGTAAGCCGGCCCGAAAGGGTCTTGCTGTGCAGGCCTATGGAGAAGGGAAGATAATCCGGCTCATAATTAGTAAGGGGGATCGACGCGCCGCCAAGCACAAAAGTAGAAAGAACACCATTGCCCACGTTCTGTTTCAGCGCGCGGTATTTAAGCCATACGCTGAGATCCTGGATGCCGTGCTGGCCCGAGAGCGTGCCCGCGGTGGCATGCGTCCAGACATAGGGCGCCATGACCAGGACATTCACATTTTTGGTAATGCCGTAGTCGCCCATGAGGCTAACCATCTGCGTGGAGACGGTACCCAGGTTTTTGTTGGTGCGTTTGAGGGTTCCCTCCCAATAATGGTTCCAGCTGCTATAGCTGTACATGGGGCCGCCGCAGAAGGCGTTCTTTCCCATCATGATCGCATCGTTGTCCATTTGAGCCCTCGTGACGCCGGCCTGCAGAAGCAGCAGTAGCAGCAGGGCGGGGAGGGCGGCTTTGTTTTGGTTAAGCATGTGCATTAGAATCTAATGTTAGCGCCGATGTTGACGACGCAGTTAGCGAAAGCGGCATCGCCATGGGTATACTTACCCGTGAGCGCCGTGGTGATCTTGTCGGGTACGCTCTGCGTACGGTCGCGGACGAAGGCAATGGGTACAAAGGCATAGAGCGACACCTTATTGAATACATAGGTCACGCCGGGTTCGCCCGAAAGGATATAGCCGGGGCGGCGGAAGCCGTCGCTGGCGCCGAGGAGATCATGTACGGGCAAACAGTCGTCGCGAAAACCGGCGGAGACGGTAAGGCGGTCGAAGGTAAGGTTGACGCCTGCCCTTACGAGGTATTGATCCGGGATGCTCATGACATTGCTGCCATTGGCGACGGAGGTGGCGGACGGCGTTGCACCATGGGCATTGGAGACACCATTTTGATTGGCGGGATTGGAGAGATAAAAGAAGTTGCCATAGACGCCTACGGTGTGTGAGAAGTTATAAAAGCCGTTGAGCTCGAAGGTGATGCCGGTGCCCCCGTCGCCCAGTTGGATACTCTGATCTACGGGACCGTAGGTCTTAGTGCTGTCGCTGGTCTTGAAATAATCCTGGACATTGTCGTTGCCGGAAGCGAACTTGATCCCGAGACCTACCTGCAGATTGCCTTTGGGCATCTTCACGGGGTCGAGCAGCCAGCGGTAAATGGCTATCCGGATATCGCCGGCGCCGACGGCGTGGGTGCTGAAGCGGTGATAGGTGCCGTTTTCCAGATAGGTCTGCGAGCGCGCATTGTCGGAATAAGGCAGGTCCAGCATCAGCGTCCAGCGCGGGTTGAGGATGCGATAGATGGCCATGTCCATCGTGTAGGCGCTGTTGATCACTTCATTGCCGAGAACCGCGCGTTGTTTCTGGTAGACATCCCCGACATAGTGTTTAAAAGATTTATAGTATCGGTTGTTGACGGTAAATTGCCAGCTGGCTGCCGTGTCTACGTGGTGGTCCATGCCAGCAGTGCAGAAACCGCCGGTGCTGCGGATGGCTACGCAACCCTGGGCCTTAACTTTATTGAAGGAAGCGATACAAACAGTAAGCAGAAAGCAAACGAAGAACTTTTTCATGTTTTGGTATTGTTTTAGATAGCAGTTGCGTGTTGTGAAATGCGACCAATTTTAACGGGGCTTTTGCCAAGGGCCAGCCAGAGGGCCAGCAGCGACCCATAGCTGCCGCCACGTTCTACCCATTCGAAAAGCTTCCAGTGCGGATAGAAAAGTTCCGTGGTCATCTTCCAGATGAAGAAGGCCAGGAGCAGCGGCCGCACCGGACGGATGAGTACGGCGAGGGCTGCCAACAGCTCGAAGGAGCCGGCCAGCCGCGCCACGTTAGCGGGGTTGGAAAATCCGAGTGAAGAATATTGCTGAAGAAGCGCGTTCTTTTCAATGAGGTTGAGCCAGCCATGTCCCACCAGCAGCAGGAAGACCACGATGCGCAGACACCCAATGACAAGGTTCATCGTCCGGGTATCGGGCTGGGAAGGAGTGCCGATCTTCGACCACCGCCCCCTGGTAGCGCCGCCGCTCAGAAGCAGCAGCGCGAGGGGCGCACCGAAATTCCCGGCACGCTCGATCAATTCACCCAACGATTCGCCGGACAGCGGCCGCAGGCTAGCCGTTATCAGCCCCCAGCACACCAGCCAGCCGGCTACTGCACGCAGCGGATAGAACAGCATCGAGATACCCATGAGGATATCCACCGTCCCAACAAGCGGCATGAGCCTAAAGGCAACATCATGGCCGATGCCGAAGACGGCGAAATAATTGCACCAGATGGGTTTGGTGATGATGCCAAAGGCGCCATGACCGATAAAACACATTGCCGATGCAAAACGCAGGGTATAATGCATTTTTTCAGCGGGGAGATCAAGCCCACGCTGCGAAATTTGTGTCATCCTATGTTTTGAGAGATCTACACCTCGTTCCCGTGTGAATGCGGACGCATTCACTGGCTGTTAGTCATTATGACTGCCGGAACATGTTCTGGCCTAAGAAAGAAGCGAGAAGCCATCCGGAGGTCTTTCCGCCGTCGGCGTATAGGTGCTGGGAAGCTGGGCAGCGGCGAGGAAGCCCTGGGCTGCCGGAAGGATCGCGACAGCAGCCGGGACCGTTATATCCATCGTGCTGGATGTATAGTCTTTAGAGAAGTCTTTTACGGGACTGTTGTTCTTTTTTCCCTGGTTCTGCTGAAGGTCGTTGACCTGCTTGAAGAATTCGTTCTGTGCCTTTTGCAGGGTCGTCGCTGTGGTATTGGGAATACAAAGCAGTTCCAGCTCGCCCTTGTAGATGCGGCGTTTGACGTAATTGTAATGGACGCCATTGAGCTCGATCCGGCCGTCTACACGTTCGAAAGTGGTGGAGCTGTTGTAGTAATCGATGTTTTTGAGGGGAACTTTGATGCTGATCAACTGTGCGTCGTTGTAATCATTCCGGTCCAGCCGGGCGATGAGCGTCTTGTCTGCCTTCTGTTGCCAGTACGCTGTCAGCAGCTGGTATCCGTACCAGTTGAAGAAGAGAATCCCTATAAGCAGTATGGCAGCAAGTTGCTTCAACGCTACAAAGTAACAATTTTATTTCAAAATCCATTTTTTTGGCTAAAAAATGCTGTGTGGGTCTAAAAATAGACCCGGATATAATCCCAGATGCGATCCGCGATAGCCTTCATTCCTTTGTCGCCGGGGTGGACGCTGACGCCGTGGTTGGAGAACCGATGCCGGGCTTCCATGCTGGTGTCACGCGAGAGATCGGAGATGTCGATGAAGGGCTCGTTGTTTTCATGAGCATACTTCTCCAGCCGGTCGTTTACGGGATTGCGCCGCCAGAAACCGTCCGTGATCACCCTGACACCACCGGCCGTGTCGAGATACCGGAACAACCGATCGTAAAAAGGAATATAGTCCGTTGCCGTATCGAGGACATTCTCTGCGAGCTTAACGATATAAAGGTCAGCACCCCGCAATGAATCCAGCGACCGAAGATCGAAGACGCGATAGTTGCGTTCGAAGGAGGAAATACTCAGAAAGGTAATCTCCACATCGGGTTTATGAGCATGGATGGAATCGATTAAAAGATGTACGAAATCATGTTCGGGGGCCGAGGCGGCCATGCCCCAATCGCCATGCCAACCCAGCTGCGTCGCCGGCGGGGACTTCACGATGCTGTTGCCGAGGATGACGACCCGATGGACATGGCCTATGCGGGCGGTAAACACCCGGTTCGGGTGACTACAGGCGGAGAGCGCCAGGACAAAGAACGCAAAGGTTAGGAGACGCATGGTTCAGTAGGTTATTTTATTTGTCACCGAATCAACATTACGGTTCCGCGTTGCATCCGTTCGGGTTGTTCATACAGCTTGTAGACGCATACCCACACATAGACGCCCACGGGTTGTTCCTTTCCCCCGGTGGTGCCATCCCATCCGACAAAGGGATCTTTGGTCTCGAACATCAGCCGGCCCCAGCGATCGTATACGGCAAAGCGGAACCCGCTGGTGGGACCGGCGAATGTGGGCCGGAAGACATCGTTGCGGCCATCATGATTGGGGGTAAAGGCATTCGGCAGATAGACGTACTGAGGGCAGCTCGAATCGGTGATGGTGGCCGACGCACTGGCCTTGCAGCCATTGGCGTCCGTGATCTGTAAAGAGTAGGTTCCGGGGTCGGCCACGGTGATCGCGGGTGTATTGGCCCCGGTGTTCCACAGGTATGCGGGGAAGCCCGTTTCGCCAATGAGCGAGATGGTGCTATAGCCACATTTGGTGGTATCGGCCGGACTTATCGTGGGTACGGATGCCGGCGGCGGGATCGTGAAGGGCAGCGATTGGGGTAGCGCCATGGGGTCGCCGCAGATATCGGTGATGGTGTTCCCGCTGGAGCTGGTCTTCGCGGCGACCGTATAGGAACCTGCAGAATAGTGACCCGCAAAGGTCACAAGGACCTCCGAAGTATAGCCGGTGTCGCTGGCGCAATTGGCGCCCGTCGCGCCGGTGATCGCGATCCCGGAGATCGAGAAGTCGCTGCCGTCGGCAGCGATCGAACTGCAGAGTACGGGTCTGGTCAGCTCGACGATCACCGAGCTGTCGCTACACTGTTTTACGATGTCTTTAAAGGCCGGCGGGTTGGCGGGTACAAAGGTTGCGGTCGATGAGGTGAAGTCGATGGTAAAGCCATGGCTAGGTCCCGGAGCTAGGTCATGACCATAATTATTTACGAGGATAAGATACGTTTGACCGGGTGTAGCGTCGATGGACTCTGCAAAGGGCCAGCCATAGACGCCGGCCTGCACGAAAGGGTTGGTGGCGGTATCGCTGAGGCCCACGGTTCCCGTGGAATTCGTACCGGGCAGGTCGTTATTATAATTGCACCGGACGACATCGCCGGGAGTGAGCGAGTCGCAGGGAGTATTGGTGATGTCCAGCACAGCAAAATCGTAATCGTCGAGCGCGTCTACCGGGATGATCTTGAAAGAAAGCTTACCGGCGCCGGCGATGGTCACCTTCATCCACATGGTATTGGTTTCCGCGGTGTCCGCGCAAGGCGTCGATTTAAGGTCGACCCCCGGGCCTGTTCCCTGATAGCTATAGGGGTTGTAGAATTTGCCGCCGCACAGCGGGATGGCGTGGCAAGCCGTCTGTTCCGGTTGGTTGCGTGGCAACAGCTTTTGCGAAATGCCGGTAACCGGCCACAACACAATACTTGTTATAACCATCCGGAATGATGTAAAAATGGACTTTATCTGCGTCATATTCATAGCACTCAACGGGTCGGCATCAGGAGATGCCAAATTACTGATTTTTAGCCGTTCCGGGCACTAACTAACATTCATTAGTTTTGCCTACCTTTACCTCATGAGCTACACCCCTGTACACAAAGTCCGGCTGGTCACCGCCGCGGCTCTTTTTGACGGGCACGATGCCGCCATCAATATCATGCGCAGGATCATGCAATCAAAGGGCGCCGAGATCATCCACCTGGGTCATAACCGTTCGGTCGCCGAGATCGTGGAATGCGCCATCGAAGAAGACGTGCAGGGTATCGCCATCACTTCCTACCAGGGAGGGCATATCGAGTTCTTCAAATACATGAAGGATCTGCTGGAAGCCAATGGCTGTGGTCATATCCGGCTCTTTGGCGGCGGCGGCGGTACGATCCTGCCGCAGGAGATCGAAGAACTGCACCGGTATGGCATTACCCGTATCTATTCCCCCGACGACGGCAGGCGCATGGGGCTGGAGGGGATGATCGAAGACGTGATAAAACAATGCGATTTCGCGCTCAACGGCGATCCCGGTGCTTTCGGGGGGAAACCGGTGCTGGGGGAGTGGAAGGATATCCGTAAGGTCGCGCGGGCGATCTCGAATGCAGAGAATGGGATTGAACCCTCTTCAAATTCCATTTCTCAAAATTCCATCCCCGTCGTGGGCATCACCGGCACGGGTGGCGCGGGTAAGTCCTCGGTCACGGACGAGCTTGTCCGCCGTTATCTCAACGCTTTTGCCGACAAGACCATCGCCGTGATCTCGGTGGACCCGTCGAAGAAAAAGACGGGCGGGGCGTTACTAGGCGACCGCATCCGGATGAATGCCATCGCCGGCCCCCGCGCTTATATGCGCAGCCTGGCGACGCGGGACAGCGACCGCGCCCTCAGCGTGCATGTGCAGGAGGCCGTAGATATCTGCAAGGCGGCGGGCTATGACCTGGTGATTGTAGAATCGGCGGGGGTGGGACAAAGCGACGCCTCGATATTAGACCATTGCGACGTAAGCGTCTATGTGATGACGCCGGAGTATGGCGCTGCTTCGCAGCTCGAGAAGATCAACATGCTCGATTATGCAGATCTCATCGTCCTCAACAAATTCGACAAAGCCGGGGCGCTGGATGCGCTGCACGACATCCGTAAACAATATAAACGCAATCACGGATTATGGACGGCGGGAGATGGCGAGCTGCCCGTGGTAGGGACGATCGCCGCGCAGTTCAACGACGCCGGCATCAACGAACTTTTTGAAAAGCTCATCATGGTGATCGGAAAGAAAACCGGTGTAGGCTTTGGGGACCTGACGTTACATGCTCATTTGAAAGACACGACGACCCAATCCCAGATCCTGCCGCCATCGCGGGTCCGTTATCTGGCCGAGATCACCGGTGCGATCCGCGAGTACAACAAAAAGACCGAAGAGCAGAGCGTCATCGCCACGAAACTATACCAGCTCGATGGTGTGCTGGCCGGGCTGCCCGCCGATTCCACCGCACACGCCCCATTGCTGGAACAAAAAGCCGCGTACGAACGGCAGTTGTATCCCCTTTGCAAAAAGCTGGTCGAAGAATGGCCGGCCCTGGTAGAGAAGTACCGAAAGGATGATTTCGAATACGATGTCCGCGGGAAGATCATTAAACAGCCGCTGTTTTATGAATCGTTGTCCGGTACCGCAATACCCCGGATCGCCGTTCCGCGGTTCAAGGATTGGGGGGAGATCCTGCGTTGGCGGCTACAAGAGAACTTCCCGGGAAAATATCCTTATACGGCGGGGGTGTTCCCGCTGAAACGGTCCGAAGAAGATCCCACGCGCATGTTCGCCGGTGAAGGCGGACCGGAACGCACCAACAAACGATTTCATTATGTCTCGGCCGACCAGCCCGCCAAAAGGCTAAGCACGGCCTTCGATTCGGTGACGCTCTATGGTGAAGACCCCGGCTACCGGCCCGATATCTATGGGAAGATCGGTAATTCGGGGGTCAGCATCGCCACGGTCGACGACGCCAAGAAACTCTATAGCGGTTTCGATCTCTGCGATCCGCGTACTTCGGTGAGTATGACGATCAATGGACCGGCGCCGATCCTGCTGGCGTTCTTTATGAATGCCGCGATCGATCAGCAATGTGAGAAACAGCTGGCCGCACAGGGGGCCGCCGACGCCAGGCTCCGTGAAAAAGTTGCGGGTGTGTCGCATGATCCCGTTGCCGCGGCGTTCGCGCGGAAATATGGCGAGGGTGCGCGGCCGGTGTATCACAACCCCGCTGCCACTGATGCGCTTCCGGGTGGCAATAACGGTCTTGGCCTGGGGTTGCTGGGGCTTAGCGGCGACGAGGTGTTGCCGGCTGACGAATACGAGAAGATCCGCCGCGAGACGCTGGCGCAGGTCCGGGGAACGGTGCAGGCCGATATCCTCAAAGAGGACCAGGCGCAGAACACCTGTATTTTCAGCACCGAATTTGCGCTCCGGCTGATGGGCGATGTCCAGGCCTATTTTAGCCAGCAGGGGGTACGCAATTTCTACAGCGTCTCCATCAGCGGCTATCATATTGCGGAGGCCGGCGCCAACCCCATCACGCAGCTGGCCTTTACGCTGGCCAACGGTTTCACCTATGTGGAATACTATCTCAGCAGGGGGATGGCGATAGACGATTTCGCGCCCAATCTCAGCTTCTTCTTCAGCAATGGCATGGACCCGGAATATAGTGTCATCGGAAGGGTGGCGCGGCGTATCTGGGCCAAGGCCGTCAAGCATGTGTATAAAGGCAACGGCAGATCGCAGAAGCTGAAGTATCATATCCAGACGAGTGGGCGGAGCCTCCATGCGCAGGAGATCGATTTCAACGATATCCGTACGACGCTGCAGGCGCTCTATGCCATCTATGACAACTGCAATTCGCTGCACACGAACGCCTATGACGAAGCCATCACTACTCCCACGGAGGAGAGTGTACGCCGGGCAATGGCCATCCAGCTGATCATCAACCGCGAGCTGGGCACGACCAGGACAGAGAACTTCATCCAGGGCAGCTTTGCCATCGAGGAACTTACGGACCTCGTGGAAGAGGCGGTGCTGACGGAATTCGACCGGCTGAACGACCGCGGCGGTGTCCTTGGCGCCATGGAGCGGATGTACCAGCGTAACAAGATCCAGGAGGAGAGCCTCTATTATGAGAGTGCGAAACACAGCGGCGAGCTGCCCATCGTGGGCGTCAACACTTTCCTCGCGAAGAACGGCTCGCCCACGGTATTGCCCGGGGAGGTGATCCGCAGCACCACGGAGGAAAAGGATCAGCAGATCAGGAACCTCGAAGCCTTCAGGGAACGGAATAAGGCCCGCAGCGCCGTCCTGTTGAAACGGCTCAAGGAAGTGGCCGTCACTAACGGGAATCTTTTTGCCGAGCTGATGGAAACCGTAAAATACTGTTCGCTGGGTGAGATCACCAATGCGTTATATGAAGTCGGCGGACAATACCGGCGTAACATGTAACTTTGGGGGGACAGAAAAAATCTCACCCGCATGGCAGCAAAACAGCTCGTACCTATCGCGTTCAAAAAAGAGATCAGCAAAGGACAGAAGCCCATCAACATATTGGCGGCCGATATCGGCGGCACCAAGGCCAATATTGCGCTATATACCGCCGATGCCGAAGGACTCACGCTCGTGACCCAAAAACGATATCTTTCAAAAGACTATGGCTCGCTGAGTGCCGTGATCGGGGAATTCACCGGCGGCAAGTCCCCGGATCGCATCTCGGCTGCGGTGGCCGGCCCGGTGGTGGACGGCAAGAGCAAGCTCACCAATCTGCCCTGGGTGCTGGACAGCGGCGCCATGACAAAGGAGATGGGCGTCCCCGTGTGTTTTATCAACGATCTCGAAGCGACGGCCTATGGGCTGGCGGGATTGGGCAAGGACGAGCTCGTCACCTTGCAAACGGGTGCGCCGGATTCCCGCGGTAATCTGGCCATCATCGCACCCGGCACGGGTCTTGGTGAAGCCGGACTGTTCTTTGACGGTGAGCGGTATCATCCATTTGCCACGGAAGGCGGCCACAGCGATTTTGCACCGCGGACTAAAAAGGACGTCGAGCTTTTTTACGCCTTGCAACAACAATTTGGGCATGTGAGCTGGGAGCGGTTTGTTTCGGGGATGGGTATCAAAAACATCTTTCATTGTCTGTCGGCCGGTCGGCAGATGCCGGAATGGCTCACCGATCGGATGCGCGACGAGGACCCTGCCGCCGTGATCAGTGAAGCCGCGCTGAAGCACGAAGACCTGATCTGTGCCGAGACCATGGATCTTTTTGTCCGTTATCTCGCGACGGAAGCCTCCAGCCTGGTGCTGAAGCTCATGGCTACGGGCGGTCTCTATCTTGCCGGGGGTATTCCGCCCAAGATCCTGCCGCTGCTTAAAAGCGACAACTGGACCAGGAACTTCGACAACAATGGCCGGATGCATGAGCTCTCCCAGCGCGTCCCCGTTCATGTGGTCCTCAACGATAAGATGGCCTTGCAGGGCGCGGCCTATTATGGGGCTTACAATATGTAGCGCTTCTGGCATTTCGGGCAGAAGAAGGCCCGGCGTTTCCGTTTTCCAAGATGTTTTACTTTGAGGAAGGGGATATGATCCCGCGGGCAAACGCTTTTCGCGTGTGCGAGCCAGTGTTTTCTCAGCTCGAATGCTTTTTTCCATTCTAAGAAGTCGAAGCTATAATTGCGCGCCTCTCTGATGAGCTCGCTGAGTTTGCGTGGCGGGAGGGCGCCGACCTGGCTTTCCGGGTGGACGCGGATGCGGAACAGCACCTCGTTTTTGATGATATTGCCGACGCCGGCGAAGATGTCCTGGTCGAGGAGGGCGTCGGCCGCCAGCTCCTCCGGCTTGTCTTTGAGTTTTTTGCGGGCCTTCCGTGGGTCCCAGGTGTCGTTCATGACGTCCGCGGTCCAGTCGTAGTGGGTGTCGATATCGCCCTCCAGCAGTTTCACCGAGCAGGCGTACAAAAATAGGTCGCCATTCTTAAAATGCAGGTGGACCCGTGGCCGCGGCTTCGTTTGCTCGTCGATGCTATAGGAGCCAAAGAGGAGGAAGTGGATGCGGATCGACCACCCTTTAAGCACGATGAGGAAATGCTTGCCCCAGGACTTGAAGTCGAGCACTTTGCTGCCCGCGACCCCCGCGCCCACGAGGTCGACTTTGGTATTGCCTGTGACTTCCAGGATCTTTTTTCCTTTGAATTTTTGGACTTGTTCCTTGAGTATGACGATGGATGGGCCTTCGGGCATATGTTGGGGCGATGCAAAGGGTGCGCCAGGGAGCCTGTGCGAGTCGCCCGCGTGAGTCAATTGTGATGAGCCATCAACCACACATTTTCCGCGCCCCCTCTAAATTTACCCGAAGGCCAATCCTAAGAAAAACCATTAGGCCTGCGAATACGGCGCACCCGGCGGAGGCTCGTTAGCGTCAGCTGCCGTACATTTAAACCTGCATCATTCGAAAACGGTTAAGGCAAAATACTATGATTACTGATCCCCTGAAATACGCCGAGAAAGAAAGGGCGTTGAAAAAGCTCATAAAAAAATGGCTGACGGCCCAGGAAACCCAAAGCAAGGCCAACCTTCTGATAGCCAGGAACCGCGACATTAAAAAGTCGGGGCGGCGCGGACGTGAGGTTTAAAAAAGCATCAGCTGCTGCGGTCCTTGCCGCGGCGGCGGAGTAGCATGCCCCATCACGGTACGGCCGCCATATTTCCACGAGTCGTTGCGTTCTTTTTCCACGTACTTTTCGAGCCCCCCGGAAGGCGTGAAACCCGCCTCCGCCTTACGCGCCAGCTCGCTGAGACTCCTGATCGCATCCATTTTATCGCTCTGACCCAGCCTGGCCCGGTGGACCGCCGTCTGCAGGACGCCGATGGTCTCGTCATATACGTTCACCGGCACCGGGAAAGGATGACCGTCCTTGCCGCCATGCGCAAAGGCAAAACGGGCAGGATCACGAAACCGCGCCGGCGTTCCATGAATGACCTCGCTCACCAGCGCCAGCGACTGCAACGTCCTCGGGCCCACCCCCTCCAGTAACACCAGCTCCTCGAAATCGGCCGGCTGCCGGTCATGCGCCAGCCATAACACCGCCCCCAGCCGTCGCAGATCGACGTCTTCCGACCGCACATCATGTCGCTTCGGTAACAGAAGATGCCGTGCCGGCAACACCAGCCGGTTCACATCCTGCATCATCAGCTCCGGCTTCTCCCGCGTCAGCGACAAGACACCCTGCCGGGCAGGTGAGGCCTGCCGGTCGGCCAGATTCAAGATCTCACCCTGGTTGACACCGCAGATCGCCGTATGCGGATCTTCCACAAAGGATTGCAGCCCGGCGGAATGCCAGTGATAACGCCGCGCCATCGAGCTGGCATCGCTCATCCCTTGCTGGATCACCGTCCACTCTCCAAGATCGTTCATCACAAAAGAATGCAGATATAGCTGAAACCCATCCTGCACCACCGTATTGTCGACCTTCGCGCTCAGCCGGCTGCTGCGTACCAGCTCCGCCGCGTCGAGGCCCGTACTCTCACACACCTTGACGATCTCCGCAGGCGCCTGCCGCGAATACCTGCCCTTGCCCCCACAAATATAGATACCCAGCTCCCGCGAATGTGGATTGATCGCCCGTTTCAGCGCCCCCATTACTGAAGTCGTTATACCGGAAGAATGCCAGTCCATGCCCATCACCGCACCCAGACTCTGAAACCAAAAGGGATCACCCAGCCGCCTCAACACCTCACTCTTGCCATAGTCGCACAACAAAGCCTCCGTGACCGCAAGACCCAGCCGCGCCATACGCTCCGCCAGCCACTGCGGTACAAAGCCGCCGTGCAAGGGAAGATCTGCTGTACCGGATCGTTTCATCGTCCCAAATTTACTAAAAATAATAGTAGGAAAAACGCTATTTTACTGTCAAACCCACTGCTAATGAAACCTGCCATCGTGACCTTTCTCGTTCTCATCGTGTTTACCGCCGCCGCCGCGATCCCGAACAGGAAAGCTGGACCGGCCGAAGGCTCGGCGTAGAAAAAGTAAAAGCGCAACTCGGGTTCGACCAGGTCTACACCGGCAGCGAATTGGCACAATATCCGCTGGACTTTTCCGCCTTCGACAAGGTCCTTTTCGCCGGCATTCCGGATGACATCCACGATGACCTCAGCGACTCCGCCGATCTCTACGACCTTTACCAGACCTTCCGCAAAAAAGCGGCCTTGTCCACAGACTACAACGCGGAGATCATGGAGCTGGTGTCGACAATGCTCGAGCGGACCACTCCCTCGAATCTCCAAAGGGTCATCGGCTACATGAACAAACGCCGCGAGGCCAGCGCAAAGATGCGTGACAACGAGTTCGTCACCGACCTGGTCAACTGCAAAGACTCCGCCGACCTCGCCAGACTCCGCGACAAGCTCGCATCGCTAAAATGGAACACCTTTCTTTATACCAGGCTCATAGGTTCGCTCCGCGAGATCAAAACGCCGGAAGAGATCGCGCTGATGCGCAAGACCGTCTCTATCTCCGCCATCGCACACGCGGAAGTCATGAAGGCGATCCAGCCGGGCATGAGCGAAGCCGAGCTACAGGGCTTGCAGGAATACGTACATAAAAAGCTCGGCGCCGAATACGTGGGTTATCCTTCCATCGCAGGCGCCGGAGCCAACGGCTGTATCCTCCACTACGAAGAGAACACCCGAGTCAACATCAAGCGGGACATGGTCCTCATGGATATCGGCGCCGAATACCACGGCTATTCCGCCGACGTCACCCGCACTGTGCCCTCCACGGGCAAATTCACGCCCCAGCAGCGCGCGATCTATGACCTCGTTTATCGCGCGCAGGAAGCCATCTTCCCGCTGTGTCACGAAGGAATCCCTTTTAGCGACCTCAATAAAAAGGCTACCGAAGTCCTCGCACAAGGCCTCCTCGACCTGGGAATTATCAAAAGCAAGGACCAGGTATATCTCTATTATCCGCATAGCTGCTCCCATTTTCTCGGTCTCGATGTCCACGACCTCGGGAACTACGATCAAGATCTCAAAGAGAACATGGTCATCACCGTGGAACCCGGTATCTATATCCCCGCGGGCAGTGGCTGTGATAAAAAATGGTGGGATATCGGCGTGCGCATCGAAGACGATGTACGCATCGGCAAGACAAAATACGAGCTGCTGTCATGGCAGGCGCCGCGCCGGTCCTCCGACGTCGAACAGCTATGCCAGCAAAAAAGCGCCGTCAATAGCATGATCCTGCCGCCGGGACAATGAGCCCCGTGACTGTAAATGGGCGCCGAGTGATTATCTCCATTTTCGATATGCTATTCGTCACCCGGTCGGTTTAGCTTTGTTTCAAAACTAAAAAGCCATGAAACAAGATTTCAGAGCACCGGAAGAAGGCAAAAAGGCCCCAAAAGCGGTCGCCGACGGCATCGGCGGGATGATCCTGGCCGTTGCGGAGATTGGTGGAACGCCCGAACAGGTATTCAATGCCCTCACTACAAAGGAAATAGAGAACTGGTGGAAGTTTCCCGGGTTTTATTATCAAACGAACTGGAAAGCGGACCTGCGGGTTTGCGGCGCATGGAGCGTGGCGGTCCAACTGAACGACGGTAATGTCGTATATGGTTTCGGTGAATTCTGCGAGCTCGATTTCCCTAACAAGCTGGTGATGACCAGGCGATTCTCTTCGCATCCTTTTCAGGGCGAAAGGGAGACAACGATTACCTATCGATTCCAGGCTTCTCCTCATGGAACGCTGGTGACGATCAGGGACGAGGGCTTTGCCGGTCGCCCGCAGGCCGCATACGGCAACGCCGGGATCTGGGAAAAAGTGATGGGCTGGCTCGACGCCTATCTCAGCAACAAATAGGAAGGACCAATTAATCATATCGGTCTTTGCCGTTGCGTAATTTTCGGTGAATGTTTGCGAAAACCTTGCACGTTCCTTTGGATTCGTAAAAAGCTTCAGCGTTAAGCCAATATTCGGGATACGCTGTGCCTCATTTGAAGAGCCTATAATATCTTAATAATTTCGGAATTGAAAATAGAATAATGAAAGAGTCGACTGTAAATCAATAAAGCATGAGTTAAGGACGTTGATCTTAATGGCGACCTAGCCCGAATAGATCACCACGGCGCGACACAAACCAGCCCTGTTCCCGGCCTACTCACTCCGCGGATTGCTCACGAGGTTCGTCAGCGCGGCCTTGACACTCTGGAAACCCACCGTGATCGCCGTAATGACGAGCGCAACCAAAGCCGCCGCAACAAATACCAGCTCGCTCATGGTGACCCGGTAATAATATCCCGCCAGCCACTGATGCAGGAAATAACAGGCCACAGGCGCCGCGATCAGACAGCTGATCCCCACCAGCACGATAAAGTCGCTGGACAACAGCAACAACACCTGGCTCACCGTCGCCCCCAGCACCTTGCGGATGCCGATCTCCCTGATGCGCTGTTCGGCCGTATAAGCCGCCAGCCCAAAAAGGCCAAGACAGGAGATAAAGATCGCCAGCGCGCCGAAGATCCCAGCCAACCGCCCGATCAACACCTCCATCGCAAATTTCGAAGCATAGGTCTCGTCGGCGAAACTATAAGCAAAAGGTTTATCCGGCGCAAATTTCTCGCAAATGGCCTTCAGTTTTGCCAATGCCACAGACGTGGATACCATCGGCGCCGGCCGCATCGTGTACTGCCAGGACCAGGTGGGTTGATACAGGAACATCCCCGGCTCCGCCGCGCCAAAAGGGTTTTGCGCCAGGGCGTCCTTGACCACGCCGATGATTCGCAAGCGGTGAGCGGTGCCATGGAACGAACAGTCCACGCATTGGTTCAATGGCTGTTTCAATCGCATCCGCGTTACAGCCGTCTCGTTCAGAATGACACTGTTCGAATCCGCCTTTTCATTGCCCTTGAAATCATCTCCACTAACAAAGCCGATGCCCAGCGTCCGGAAATAGTCGGAATCGTCAACGGCATTCACCGCCAGCGCCAAAGGCTCATCCGGTAGCCGCCCCGGCCAATTGTCGATCCTCAACTTTTCTTCCGGGTTCGTCTGTGGGTTTAAAGAACGCGTTACATTGCTCAGCACTCCGGATGCCAATGCCTCTTGTTTGAAAGCCGCGAACGCATACGAATGGGCGCGCGAAACGATAAGCCCGCTCGGGTCATACCCACTCGGCCGGTTCTTGGCATATTGTATCTGCTAATAGACGGTGATGGTACTGATGGTCAGCGCGATGCTACAGGTGAACTGCAGGACCACCAACACCTTCCTTGATGACCAGCCTTGGCGGAACCACCGGCCCGGGTATCTTCGGGACGTCGTCAAATCCCCCTTTGAGACTTTCACCGGCTGGAAGGAAGAAAGAAAGAAGGCCGGCCGGCTCCCCGCGAGCAGCCCTGTCAGGAACACGACCGAAAGCATGATCAGCCAGAACAACCCGTTTCCATAGGGCACCCCGACAGCGTCACCAGTGAGTGCTGTTACGAGGCTGATCCGGCACAACGGTGGCCATTTTCAAAAAATCGCTCCCGAAACGTACCGTCCTGTTCAGCGCATCCGCTGTACCGAACAGCCTTCTCGCCGTCGACTCGGTGATCACCACCGATGAGCTTGGTCCTTTCAGCGCCTGACTAGCATCACCCGCCAACAACGCAAAAGGGAACACCCGCAAAAATTCCTCCCCCCACATATTGCACATCGCCATAGATACGCTTGTCCTTCACCACCATCACCTGCTGCCCGATATCGAAAACCGGCGCCACATGCTCCACCTCGGGGATATCCTTCTTCAACGCATCGCCCAGCGGCAAACACACCTCCGTTTGGTTCCGGATAACGCCATGATCACTATAGTTGAATCGCACCTGGCAGGCCCGCTCATAGCCGGCGAAAAATCGGTCATAGGAGAGCTGATAGCGAACCCAAAGCCCGATGAGTAATGCGACAGCCATCCCTGTCGCCAGTCCCGATAAATTCAATACCGCTGTAAACTTTATCGCGGACAATATTGCGCCAGGCAGTCTTGAAGAAAGTAATAAGCATGCCTACCTGCCTCAGAATGCCGGTTATCGAAAGGATTAAGGATCAATCGACTGTTACAACGCTGCTGCCCCCCAATGTCCGCAATCGATACACCACTTGTCCGGCCGCACGGCTTTCTGCCGGAGCTCCAACTAGTGACGCGGACCCGGTGCATAAGCCGCCGGCGAATGCTCACCCTCTTTGATCTCTTCTATCATCTTTCGGTTGAATGCCTCCAGGTCTTTGGGACTGCGGCTCGAGACGAGACCGTTGTCGACGATGACCTCCTCGTCCTCCCAGATCACTCCCGCATTTTCCATATCGGTCCTCAGGGACCAATAAGAGGTCATCTTCCGGCCCTCGATAAGCCCGGTTTCGATGAGTAACTGCGGGCCATGACAGATCGCCGCCACCGGTTTGCCGGTTTCAAGGAACTGTTGCGCAAATTCCACAGCCTTTTTGTTCATCCGCAGCTGATCCGGGTTCAGCACGCCTCCCGGCAGCATCAGGGCGTCGTAGTCATCGACCTTGGCGTCGTCGAGCGCCTCGTCTACCGGCAATTCTATGGACCAGTGGTCCTTATCCCAGGCTTTGACTTTCCCTTTTTGGGGTGACACGATATCCACGGCGGCGCCCGCTTCCTCCAGCGCCTTCTTCGGACTGGTGAGCTCTACTTCCTCGAAGCCATTTTCAGTGAGAATGGCTACCCTCTTACCACTTAACGTTGCCATATGCGAAATTTTAAAGTGAAAAAATAGGTGGTCTAACGGGGTAGACGATTCAAAAACAATACCATGCACCCGGTCCGGCAACGCGGAAACGGCCAGGGAAAACCCTGTTTTCCACAAGCGGGCCAATGAAAAGCGTTATGGCGTGCGCTTTGTAACACTTTAGTCACACAGTAACCTTAAAACAGGGACTATGTACCCGCGACTTTCAGTGTTCCTTGTCATACTGCTGGCCCTCGCCGGCGCCGCCCGCGGCCAGGATAGTACCGCCGCACATAGGCAGGACAGCCTCCCCACACACTGGGACCTGCAGACCTGTCTAGACTATGCGAAAAAGAACAATGTTCAGCTCAACATGCTACGACTGAACGTTCAAACGGCGCAGCAAAACTATCTTCTGTCAAGGGCCAACCGGCAGCCTACGCTCACCGGCTCGGTGCCATTGACCTATACCCACAGCAACAAATCGGTGAGCGGCGTCATCGGCGGCTTTCAGACCCAGAGCTCCTTCTCACAAAGTTTTACACTTTCATCCGGTATGACGATCTACAACGGCGGCCTGATCAATAACGATATCCGGCAGAAGAATCTCGAAATCGAATCGGCCAACCTCAGCGTCCTTCAAACGATCAACGACATCACCCTACAGATCACTCAGGCCTACCTGGCCATCCTGCTGGCCAAAGAGAATGTGGTGTATATCGAAGACCTCGTGCATACCTCCGCCGCACAGGTCGACCAGGGCAAGAAGGAATACGAGGCCGGCAGTATCGCCAGGAACGCCTATATCGAACTGCAGGCCCAGCTTGCTACGGACAAGTACAACCTCGTGACCGCACAGAGCGCCGTCCGGCAGAACAAAGTCACGCTCAAACAACTGTTGCAGCTACCCTTTCAGGATAGCTTCGACATTGTCAGCCCGGACACGATTATCTCCAAGGAAGCAGTCACGGGTCTGGACTCGGCGGTGGCCATTGCCACGCGAACCCGGCCCGAAATAAAAAACGCGCAGCTGGGCATCGACATCTCCCGTTACGATCTAGCCAAAGCCCGGGCGGGATATCTTCCCGTCCTTAGCGCTTCTGCCGAGATCTCTACCGGATACAGCAACAATGTCAATGACGACTATACGCGGCAGCTGGACAACAACTTCTTCCAGGAGGTGGGTCTCAACCTGTCCATCCCCATCTTCACCCGTCGGACCGTAAAAACGCAGGTCGAAGAGGCAAAGATCGAAGTGGCGAATTCGAAACTCAGCTTGCTGGGTACGCAGTCGACGCTGGCGCTGGATATCGAGCAGGCCTATATCAATGTCATCAATGCCCAGGCGCAATACGATGCCGCGGTGGAAGAATTGCGGGCTAACCAGGAGACCTTCAGGATCGCGGGCCAAGAGCTCAAAGTAGGGGCTTCGACCGTTGTGGATTACCTGCAGCAGAAGACGCTGTATACACAAGCCTTTCAGGCGTATATACAGGCCAAGTACAATGCAGCCCTGAGCATTAAGATCTATGATTTCTATATGGGAATAGCGGTAAAATTATAAATCCATGAAGACCCGAATCGTCATCATCATCCTTGTTCTCCTCGCGGCCGGCGCCGGGCTGTGGTATTTCCTTTTGCACAAGGAAGAGAAACCCCTGATCCTGGAGACGGAGTTTCCCCGATATGGCTATATCTCTAAAAGCGTCACGGCCACCGGCACCGTGGAGCCCGTGGACACGGTATCCGTAGGGACGCAGGTCTCGGGGACGATCCAAAACATCTATACCGATTTCAACGCCAAGGTCCACAAGGGACAGCTGATCGCCGAACTCGACAAATCACTTTTTCTCGCCGCAGTGGATCAGTACAAGGCCAATCTTGCCCAGGCCAAGGCTGCGGAGATCTATCAAAAAAGCACATTCGACCGTCAGCAGACGCTTTACAACACCGGCGCCATTTCGAAGGCGGATTACGAGAACGCCCAGAACCAGTACCTGGCGGCCAAAGCTACGGTAGCAAGCGTACAGGCGCAGCTCGACGGCGCCACGAAGAACCTGCAATATGCGAGTATCCATTCACCGGTGGATGGGGTCGTGATGACGCGTAATGTAAGCGTCGGGCAGACGGTGGCCGCCAGCTTCAATACGCCGACGCTCTTCATCATCGCCAAAGACATCAGCAAGATGCAGGTGCAGGCGGCAGTCTCCGAAGCCGATATCGGGGATGTGCGGATCGGCGAGCGGGTGACCTTCACCGTTGATGCCTACCCGGATATCTCCTTTACGGGTACGGTGAACCAGGTGCGGCTGGAGCCCGTGACCACGGCCAACGTCGTCACTTATAGTACCATGGTCACCGCCCCCAACGCCGATCTCAAGCTCAAGCCGGGAATGACGGCGAATATTTTTATTTTCACTAAAGAGGTGGACAGCGCGATGCTGATCACCTCCAAATCGATCAAATTCAAACCCGACGCTTCGCTTGCCAAACAATACAAGTTGATCCCCGATACCGCCGGTGAGCACGAAGTGGCCGTCGAAACCCGGCGCAATGCCGTTAACCCGCTCTCACCGCCGAGGCATCACCATGATTCCTCCAGCCGCGAGATCGACAGCGCTCCGGTCACCGGTACGCCGGCCTTTGTCTGGGTAAAATATGGCGATAGCCTCGTCGAGAAAAAGATCACTACGGGTCTCAACAACGATACCAGGGTGCAGGTGTTGAGCGGGCTGGCCGTCACCGATGAGATCGTCAATGGCGTCGAGGTGGCCGCAAAGGGCCAGAAGTCTGCGGGCGCCGAACGGAGTCCTTTTATGCCCACGCGGCGTCGTAGTAATTCCCGGCCTTCCGGTAACGCTGGCGGCAGCGGCGGCAGCAATGGGGGAGGCGGAAGACCATCCGGCGGAGGAGGCGGAGGACGATGAGCACGCAAAAAATACTCGAGCTGCATGATATCAAACGGGAATTTCGTATGGGTTCGGAGATCGTCAGGGCCCTCAAAGGAGTTTCCTTCGACGTCAGCGCGGGCGAGTTCCTGACGATCATGGGTAGCAGTGGCTCAGGTAAGACAACGCTGCTCAACACCCTGGGATGTCTCGACAAGCCCAGCGAAGGGACCTATCTGCTCGATGGCGTCGATGTCCGAAAGCTGGGGCGCAACGACCTCGCGAAGCTGCGGAATCATAAGATTGGCTTCGTGTTCCAGGCCTATAACCTATTACCCCGGACGTCGGCGCTGGAGAATGTGGAGTTGCCGCTGCTTTATAACCCCGCCATGAGCGCCAAAGAGCGTAAGGAGCGCGCGATAAAAGCGCTCGAAGCGGTTAACTTAGGGGACAGGCTGGATCATACGCCGAGCCAGCTGTCGGGCGGACAGCAGCAGCGTGTGGCCATCGCGCGGGCGCTGGTCAACGAGCCCGTGATGATCCTGGCAGATGAGGCCACGGGCAACCTGGATTCCCGCAGTTCGTATAGTATCATGGCCCTCATCCAGGAGCTCAACGCACAGGGCCGGACGATAGTCTTCGTGACGCACGAGCCCGACATCGCCGCCTTTAGCAGCCGGACGATCATGCTCAAGGATGGCAGGGTGGTCAAGGATAGCCTCAACGAGAACAAGAAATCCGCGCGTGAGGTGCTGGCCTCGCTGCCTTCGAGTGATGACTACGCACCGACCACGCCGGCGACGGACGACAAAACTGACGACCACCATTAAAACAGTTACCATGAGCCTCTTCAATCTTCTCCGGATCGCGTTAAAGGCACTGCAGCGCAACAAGCTTCGGGCCTTTCTCACCATGCTGGGTATCATCATCGGGGTGGGAGCCGTGATCGCCATGGTAGCGATCGGCCAGGGATCGAAGCAAAGCATCCAGAGCGCCCTTAGCGGGATGGGATCGAATATGATCATCATCCGGCCTAACAGCAATATCTCCGCGGGCGCGCGGCTCGACGCCACCACCGTGCAGACGCTGACGCTCGAGGATGTCAAAGCCTTGCAAAAGGAAGCACCCGATCTCAGCGCCGTGACGCCCATGGCGAATGCAAAGGGACAGGCTATTTATGGGAATAACAACTGGCCTACGACCATTCAGGGTGTCGACCCCGATTATCTTTCCGTGATCCGCCAGTGGGCATTGCAGGACGGCATCCCGTTTACCGATCGGGATGTCCAGGTCCAGGCCAAGGTCTGCCTGTTGGGCCAAACGGTGATAAGCAACCTCTTCCCCAACGGCGAATCGCCCATCGGGAAATATATTCGTTTTGGTAATGTGCCGTTGCTGGTGATCGGCACGTTGACGACCAAAGGGGAAAGTGCGTTCGGTCAGGATCAGGACGATGTCATCATCGCTCCTTTCACCACGGTGCAGCGGCGTATCCTCGCGCAGGCCAACTCTACGATCTTCGTGCAGAACATCTATGCATCGGCCGTGAGCGAGAACGTCACCACCGCCGCTTCGGATGAGATCTCCAACATCCTGCGGACGACGCACCGGCTAAAGCCCACGGATGAAGACGACTTTGCCGTCCGGACCATGCAGGAGCTTATCAATACCTTTTCTTCGACTAGCCAGCTCCTCACGATCCTGCTGGCCGTCATTGCCGGCATCTCGCTGCTCGTGGGTGGCATCGGCATCATGAACATCATGTATGTCTCGGTGACGGAACGCACGCGCGAGATCGGTCTGCGCATGTCCATTGGCGCGCGCGGGGTCGACATCCTGTTGCAATTCCTCACCGAAGCGATCCTGATCAGCATCACCGGCGGCCTCATCGGGGTCGTGCTGGGCATCACCTCCGCCCGGCTGGTCACCCTCTTCCTCAATTGGCCCACCCTCGTCACCGAGTCGTCTATTGTGTTGTCTTTTTTGGTGTGCGCGATCACCGGCGTCTTCTTTGGCTATTATCCCGCGCAAAAAGCCTCGCGGCTCGATCCCATCGAGGCATTGCGGTATGAGTAAGCGATCTGCGCGCTCGCTCTAATCTTATGTTAAACCTCGTTCGGTCGCCGGCGGCGCAGGCTGAAAATTTGCATATTTGGTTATCCCTCAACTGTCTTCTTATGAATGCAACTAACCGGTGGCTGTTCTGTTGTTTGCTGGTCCCGGCGACGGCCCTGGCGCAGCAACCGGCGCATACCCAACAGCCGCCGCTCCCCCGACAGCCGTTGCAGTCGTCTTCCCCGCCTCCGGCGCATCTCTCCGGCAGGATCAGGCTGAAAAGCTCTGGCGAGATCCTTGCCGGCGTTACGGTGAGCAATCGCGCGCTCGGTCAGCACAATATCTCTGATCTGGGTGGCAATTACCGCATCGCCACGCGTCCCGGTGATACACTTATCATTACCTCCGCTGGGTATCTCAATGATACGTTGCCGGTGAACCGCAGCATGCTCGATTCGGAGTACACGGTGTATCTGCACGAGAAAGTCGTCGCCCTCCCCGCCGTCAAGGTCACCGAGACAAGCAGCTATCAATTCGATTCCCTGCAACGGCACGAAGACTATGCCTGGTTGCTGGACAAGAAGCATCCGGTAAAACTCTGGAATGAGAAGAGGCCCGGCGATGGTCCCGGGCTTAGCTTCAGCCCCATCGGCTATTTTTCAAAAGGCGAGGTCGGCAAACGCCGGCTAAAGAAGCGGCTGAAGCAGGAAGAAGAAGACTACTATATCGACTACAGATTCCCCCGCACGCGGGTGTCGATGCTCACCGGTCTCCGCGGCGACTCGCTCGACATGTTCATGATCCGCTTTCGGCCTAGCTACCAGTGGTGTCGTTCGGCCAATACCATGGATATTCTCTTGTACATCAATGATAAGCTGGTGTTGTTCCGCAAGGGGTCGTCCAGCCGCGGGTTTGGGGATGCTATTTTTGTAAAATTGTCATCGCACCTTTTGCCGAAATCCATTTCTTCCACCGGGACCTCTGCGAGGTCCTTGTCAAGGTGTTTTAAATCGGCTACGGTGGTATGGTAAAGACGGAATCCAGAGACGGTAATTTTGGCTGCAAGGGCGGAGTCCACGGCAACCTTGTGGTTCCTTGAGAGGCTGGTTCACCCCGGCATCATGCGCGTGTATAGGTCATAGTTCTCCTTGTCGAAACAAACGAAGACGACCTGTTCGATCTGCGGGTGGGTCGACAGGAACTCGCGAACAGTATGGACCGCAATGCCAGCAGCTTTTTCTTTCGGGAAATGGTATATGCCGGTGCTTATATTGGGAAAGGCGAGCGATCTTATTCCGTTCTCCACGGCCAGCCGGAGCGAGTTCCGGTAGGCGGAGGCCAGCAGCTCTTCTTCGCCTTTATGACCGCCGTTCCACACCGGCCCTACGGTATGGATGACATATTTGGCGGGCAGGTTACCACCGGTGGTGATCACGGCTTCGCCGACAGCGCAGCTGCCTTGTTTGGCGCGGATCGCACGGCAAGCCTCCAGGATCACAGGACCGCCGGCACGATGGATGGCGCCATCCACACCGCCACCGCCGAGCAGAGAGGTATTGGCAGCATTGACGATGGCGTCGACGGGCTGTTTCGTGATGTCGCCTTGGATGACCTGGATGCGGGATGCTGCACTCATACGATCAGCAATTTAAGCATTTGGAGGACGCAAATTGCGACCTCCAAATTCCAAGACCGACACTTTCCCCGGAAACCTTTATTTTACGCTCAGGGTTGTGGATCAACCTGCATTACAGCAATTACTGGTATGCCGGACTCGTGATGCCCGACGCCGCCCCTCCACTGCCGGCATCCAACCTGGAAACCCTCAAAAATCTGGGAAAATCCATGCGTAGCCGCATAGTAAAAAAATGAGTTAACTTTACAACCATGAACAGAAAAGAAGAGACCCTTAAAGACGTGGTGATAAAGTTCGCCGGGGACTCCGGCGACGGGATGCAACTGACCGGTAGTCAGTTCACCAACAATACAGCCCTCATGGGCATCGACCTGGCCACCTTCCCCGATTTCCCCGCCGAGATCAGGGCGCCGCAAGGCACGCTGCCGGGCGTCAGCGGCTATCAGCTTCGCTTTTCCAGCGATCAGGTCTTCACCCCGGGCGACGAATGCGATGTGCTGGTAGCCATGAATGCCGCCGCCTTGAAAGCCAATCTCAAAAACCTCAAAAAAGGCGGCAAGATCATCGTCAATACGGAAGGGTTCGATACCAAGAACCTCCGTCTCGCCAACTACCCCGAAGGGGTCCACCCGTTGGAAGACCATTCCCTAGACAACTATACGGTCTTCCCCATGGACGTCACCAAAATGACCCGGGAGGCCCTCAAGGATATCACCCTCGGCACCAAGGAGAAGGACCGCGCCAAGAATATGTTCGTCCTCGGGTTCCTTTATTGGATGTACAACCGGGATATGGACAGCACGATAAAATTCCTTACGGATAAATTCGGTAAGAAACCCGAGATCCTTCAAAGCAATATCAAGGTGCTGCAGGCCGGCTACCATTTTGGCGACACCACCGAAACGTTCACCACCACCTATAAAGTGGAGAAGGCCAGGATGGAACCGGGTGTATACCGCTCCATCATGGGTAACCAGGCCCTGGCCTATGGGCTCGTCGCGGCCTCGCAGAAAAGCGGATTGCCGCTCTTCCTGGGCTCCTATCCCATCACCCCTGCCAGCGATATCCTCCACGAACTCAGCAAACAGAAGGCTTTTGGAGTACGTACTTTTCAGGCCGAAGACGAGATAGCCGGTATCACCTCCGCGATCGGCGCCGCCTACGGCGGCTCGCTGGGCGTCACCACTACCTCGGGCCCGGGCATGGCGCTCAAAGCGGAAGCCATGGGTCTCGCCGTAATGCTCGAGATCCCGCTGATCATCTGTGACATCCAACGTGGCGGCCCCTCGACCGGCTTGCCCACGAAAACGGAACAGAGCGACCTCCTTCAGGCCTATTATGGCCGTAACGGGGAATGTCCCATGCCCGTAGTCTCCGCCTCCACACCCAGCGATTGCTTTGACGCGGTATATGAAGCCGTGCGCATTGCCGTCCAGCATATGACACCGGTGATCTTCCTCAGCGACGGCTATATCGCCAATGGCGCCGAACCCTGGAAGTTCCCCAAAAGCGCCGACCTCCAGCCCATCGAAGTGCGGTTCAAAACGGAACTCGGCGACAGCGAGGATAAATTCCAGCCCTATCTCCGCGACGAAAAACTCGTTCGCCCCTGGGCCATTCCCGGCACCCCCGGGCTGGAACACCGCATCGGCGGCCTGGAAAAACAAAATGTCACCGGCAACGTGAGCTACGACCCGGAAAACCATCAGCTGATGATCAAGATCCGCGAAGAAAAGGTCGCCCGCATCGCCGACCATATCCCCGCACAAAAACTCGACAGCGGTCCCGAAAAAGGCGATCTGCTCGTTCTGGGCTGGGGTAGTACCTATGGCTCCATCAAAAGCGCCGTCGCCGAACTGCAACAGCAAGGCTATGCCGTGTCACACGCGCACCTCCGTCATCTTCGCCCTTTCCCCGCCAACCTGGGCGAGCTGATGCGCAATTTCAAGCAGGTGCTGATACCGGAGATCAATAACGGTCAGCTCATAAAGATCATCCGCGACCAGTTCCTTCTCGACGCCAAAGGATATCACAAGATCATGGGCGTACCCATCACCAAGACGGAGCTGGTACTGAAGATAAGAGAGCTGTTAGGGGGAATGAATTAGGCTGGCACAGGCCGCCTACACCAAAGGATTTATGCCTACCTCCTGCTGCGGCGCCAGCCGGGCGCTCGGGTCGTGGGCAAAAAATCGTCCCGGCGCCCGTCTATCCAATGATGGGCCTTCGGCCAGCCGGCCACCGGCCGGCTTTGGTCGCCATATGCAGAGGTTCGCTGATCCTGATGAGGTCCGTGGCCACCTTCCCGATAAAATTAAACTGATCCACGATGGGCTTGAACTCGCTCAGCCGCCGGCGCGCCTCGCTGTCGGCAGGAACACCACCATCCATCTCCGCCTTGCGCCGCTCCATGAGGACGTTGACCCTTTCGTTGAGAAGCCGCAACGCCTCTTTATTTACCGGCGTCCGCGACAGCGGCGGCTGGTCGGACAGCAGTGCTACCGTTTGCTCGAGACGGAAGCTAATGTCATCGATCACGGGCTCATAGGCGGGGTCGGCATAACGAGCCGCAAATGGGTCCACATAATAAGCCAGGGTCGCGATATGCGACGTAAGCATATGATTGGAGACTACAAACTGGTGCATTTCGGTGATACTCTTCTGCTGGCTGCGCGGCTCGGACAGCATACGCGACAAGGCATCGGAGAGATTGGCGAGGGCCACGAAAGCCTTTTTCCGCGACAGCTTGTATTGCTGCACCGTCACCTGCCGCCCTGCAAAGGCCGATGCTACATCCCGGAAGTAATTGATATTCGACTGCAAGGCGCCCGTCATAAAATCCGTGATCCGCTCGTGCTCCCACGCAGGGATGATCAGCAAATTGGCAAGAAAAGCAATCCCCGACCCGATCACCGTGTCGGTCACCCGGTCCGCCAGGATGATGCGGAAATTGGTAGGATAGAGCAGGTGGAATAAGAGCAACACATACGGTGTCGTGAAGATCACGGCGATAAGATAATTGGTGCGGATAAAGACATACGTTCCTATCATGAACACGATCATCAGCACGAACAGCACCCTGTCATCCGTGATAAAATACAACAGGATCAAGCCGGCCAACGCCCCGCATAACGTGCCCGTCAACCGCTCGAAATTGCGGCGTTTGGAGAGGCTATAGGCCGGTTTGAGAATCACCACGACCGTGAGCAGGATCCAATATTCATGGTGACCGTAAGGAAGCATGCTGGCGATGATGTAGCCTACGATGGTGGCAATGCTGACGCGAAACGAATGCCGGAAGATATTTGCCTTAAAGGATAAGTTGTCGAAGACGATCTTACGGTTTACCTCCGTGTGCGCGACAAATTCGTCGACATCGATCTCCGCGTTGAGCTTTTTATCGAGCGTTCGATCATAGGTCGTATAGCCGTGCAAGGTGTGAAGCCGGTCGGCGAGATCCTCGATGCTGTCCAGGATATTGCATAACCCGAGGTATGCCTCCACAGCGCCCGGATGCTCCGCTCTGAATCTGTTGAGATCCACATGCGCCTGGCGAATGCGGGCATAGACCCCGGGGTCCTCCACGGAGGCCTTGCCGCTCATGATGGCGATACCGACATCATCCAGCTCGGCGGCCAGGTCGAGGATCAGCTTGCGGCATTCCAGCATCAGCTCGCTGTTGTCGAATGACTGATGCAGCATCCGGTAATCCTGTTGCGAGGTCATGATCCGTTCGAACAGGTCGATGATGTCCAGGAAGATCATCATCAGCACCCGTCCCACATGAGTACTCTCCTTGACGACATTCCGGCTCTTGAACAACAACTCGCGGACCAGGTCCTGTTTCGCATGGATGTCGACCTGGCTCTCCAGCAACTGCCGGTAGGCCTTGTCGTATTCGACATCGGGAGAATAGAAGTCCGCCTTGATACGCAGATAGCCCGACGTAGCCTGGACGCAGTCCCCAAGCGCCTGTTGCACCAGCTTGTATGGCCTGAAACTATACAACAAAAGGCTCAGCACGGTATACCAAACGCCGCCAGCCAGCACATAGGCCGCGTTGATGAGACTTTCGAGCGGAGTATGGTGCCGGTCGATGTTCAGCACCATCACCAGCAGGGCATTGAGGCCGATGGAAGTGGCCCTTGCGCCGTAAACACCCATAAAGGAGAATAGAAGACAGAATACAAATACCAGCGTTCCGGTGAGCCACACCGACCACGAGGCAAGCTGGATGAACAACGTCACTAAAAAAATAATTAGTACGCAAGCTATCATCCCATTACGGCGATGATGTATCGGCCCCGGAGCATCCGTGTTGCCGACGCACATGGCGCCGATGGAAAGCATGATACCGGCTCCCAGGTTATGGAACAGGCTTAGCAGGATAGCGGGGAGGGTGATGCCTATAGTGATACGGATAGCGCCGTTGAAATAATGGCTATTAATAAAACTCTTATACTGTTTGATATAATCCATCGGGTTCTCAAAATATTTTGCTTTGGCTTTGGGCCTTCAAAAAAAATTTCCTTTCCTTCGTAGAACCATTAACCGCCTATCACGCATGAGAATAACAGCTTTATGTTTCTTCATCCTATTGTCCTATGCAAGATCGAAAGCGCAGGATATTATAGGATTAGCCCAGGACGACCAGGGTAAACCATTAGCTGGAGCTTCGATTGCTTTAAAAAACAATAAGGATTCCTCAGTAGTAAAACTAAGCATTTCAAATTCAACCGGCAGGTACTCCTTTACCGCCATCGACCCCGGCAGCTATTTCGTCACCGTCTCTCATATCGGTTATGCGTCACAAAGTTCGGCCAATTTTGAAACGCGGGCCGGCGGAAATGTGCAGCTCCCGGCCATCTTGCTGGTCCGGGTTGCGCGGGAACTTCAACAGACCGTAGTCGCCGCGCAAAAACCGTTGGTAGAGGTCAGGACCGATAAGCTGATCCTCCATGTGGAAGGCAATATCGATGCCGTGGGTTCGGATGCGCTGGAGCTGCTGAAGAAGTCCCCCGGGGTCACCGCGGATAAGGATAATAATCTGAGTCTCAACGGCAAGAACGGCGTACAGGTCTATGTGGATGGACGGCCCACGTATATCGCCGGGGCTACTCTTGCCGACTACCTGAAAACGTTGCAGTCATCCTCCATCGCTTCTATCGAGATCATCGCCAACCCTGGCGCCAAATACGAAGCGGCGGGCTCGGCCGGCATCATCAATATCCGGCTCAAAAAGAATACGGCCTTCGGGAACAATATGTCCGTAAGCGCAGGTTACAATGCCGGCATCTACAGCAAGTACAACGCGGGCGTGAGCTTCAACCACCGGGACGCCCATTTCAATATCTATGGCGACTACTCGTTCAATCACGGGCAGTACGAGGTCTATGCCACCATGCACCGTACGCAATTGGATACGTCCTTTCTGCAACACAGCAATTTTCTGTCGACCCCGACCACGCATACCTACAAGGTGGGAGCAGACTGGTTTCTGTCGAAAAAAAGCACCCTGGGTCTGCTGGTCAACGGATCATCGGCCGTGGAAACCCTGGCGACAACAAGCGCTACGCCGATAGTATACATCCCCACCAATGAGACCAGCCGGATACTGCAGGCCAATAACCACACCGTCACCTCCAGCGACAACGTCAGCACCGATCTGAACTATCGCCGTGCGGACAGCAGCGGCCACGAGCTCGATATCGATGCGGATTACAGCCTCTACCATCTGCGCAGCAACCAGCTTCAGCCCAACAACTATTTCGATTCCACGGAAAAGACGCTGCTATATAGCCACGACTACAATATCGTTTCGCCCACCAATATCCATATCTATAGTCTCAAGGTGGATTATGAGGCGAACTTTCTCAAAGGCCGTTTGGGTTATGGCGGCAAGTGCTCTTATGTCACCACGACCAACGACTTCCAGGAATACGACGTCACCGGCTCCCAGCGGGTGATGGACAGCCTCAGCAGCAATAATTTCGATTACAAGGAGAAAATCAACGCCCTTTATGTGACCTATAACCGGACGATCCCCGGCTGGACCTTCCAGGGCGGGCTCCGCGCCGAGAACACCAATGACAAGGGCACGTCTACAGGCTGGAAGCCCCAGGCCGCCGATCTCAGCACCTATGACTCGTCTTTCACCCGGCATTATACCGATCTCTTCCCCAGCGCGGGCGTCACGTACAACAAGAACCCCGACAAGCAATGGACGCTGAGTTATAGCCGGCGGATCGACCGTCCTGCCTACCAGGACCTCAATCCCTTCGAGTTCAAGCTTGACGACTATACCTTCTCGCAGGGGAATACACTGCTCCGGCCGCAGTACACGAACACCGTAGGTCTAACGTTCATGTATAAATATAAACTCACCGCCACGCTGAATTATAGTCATACCAAAGACCTCACCACCACTTTGGTAGATACTGTCCAGGGATTTAAAACAATCGTGCGCCGCGAGAATCTGGCGAACCAGGACGTCGCGAGCCTTAATGTGAGTTATTCCCTTGCCTACAAAAGGTATTCGGCGTTTTTTAGCGCCAACACCTATTACTCGCTCAACAAGGCCAATTTCGGACCCGGCAGGGAGGTGAACGTACATGTCTTTCATACCACGATCTATACCCAGCACAACATCCGTCTGGGCAAGGGCTGGACCGGGATGCTCACCGAATACCTGAGCACGCCGGATATCTGGCAGGCCACCCTCAAGAGCTCCGCGACGTGGAACCTGGATGCAGGTCTGCAAAAGACGGTGCTGAACGGTCATGGGAGCTTCAAGGTTACGGTTACGGATATCTTCAAGACGTTGACGTACACGGCGACGAGTAATTTCGCCGGTCAGTACATCCGGGATACGGGGGGCTACGACAGCCGCCAGCTGAAGCTCTATTTTACCTATAGGTTCGGTAGTCTTGGGCTCAAAGCCGCGCGCAAGCATACGAATGCGGCAGAAGAGGAAACCCAGCGGGTTGGCAGCCCCAATGGAGCCGGGACGCCGTAAGCGGCTCGTTTTTTGCTATCTTAGCAGCCCGCGAACCGGAGGTTCGCCGGCCGAAGGCCCAACATTAGCTATGCAAGTAATCGACGACATCAAAAAACTTTATGCCGATTTTGCCAGGGGCGTCAATCCCATCACCGGGATAGAAAAGATCCCCCAAAGCGGCAGCAATCGCAACTATTTTCGTATCCTCACGACGGCGGGTTCCTATATCGCCTGTTTCAATGAGAATGTCCGGGAGAACAAAACCTTTGTACATTACGCCCGGCATTTCAGGTCGAAGGGATGCCCCGTACCCGAGATCTTCGCCATCAACGAGGAGTATACGATCTATATCCAGGAGGACTTCGGCGACCAGAGCCTGCTCAAGGAGCTGGAAAAAGAGGGGCACAACGACAAGTTGTATGCCTTCTTCAAACAGAGTCTCGAGGCGCTCGCCAGGCTGCAGATCCTCGGCGACGAGGGACTGGACTATTCCTGGGCCATCACCTCGCGCGAGTTCGGCAAACAGGCTATCCTGAGCGATCTGCTTTATTTCAAATACTATTTCCTCGACACCCTCGAGATTCCCTATGACAAGGAAAAGCTCATCGACGATTTCGAGGCATTGAGCACCTATCTGACGCATGTCGATCACAAATATTTTATGTTCCGGGACTTTCAGAGCCGGAATGTCATGCTGCAGGACCGCCATGTACACTTCATCGACTTTCAGGGCGGCATGAAAGGCGCTTTGCAATACGATGTCGCCTCGCTTCTCTGGCAGGCCAAGGCCGAACTTTCCGACGAATGGAAAGACAACCTGCTGGAAGATTATATGGACATTGTGGAACGCATGCTGGATACGAAGATCGACCGGGTGCGGTTTGTCCGGCAGTATAACGGCTATGTGCTTATCCGGCTTCTACAGGTCCTTGGTGCATATGGGTTTCGCGGTTTGTTCGAGCGGAAGGCGCACTTCCTGATCAGCATCCCGCTGGCACTGCGCAATTTCAAATGGTTCCTTGGTAACAAGCAGGTAGGAATCGTGCTGCCGGAGTTCGAGCGGCTGCTGCATCTCATGGTGCAGGACCAGGTCATTAGCAGGTTCGAGCCGGTACAGGCGGATGAGCATACACCGCTGGTCGTTCACATCAACAGCTTTTCTTACAAAAAAGGGTTGCCCGACGACAAGGGCGGCAACGGCGGCGGTTTTATCTTCGACTGCCGCGGGATCCTCAACCCGGGGCGGATCACCGAATTCAAGACCGCGACGGGTCGCGACAAACCCGTGAAAGACTATCTGGAACAACAGACGCGGATGCCGGAATTCCTCAACAGCGCTTATGATATCGTAGACATCTCGGTGGAAGATTATATCCGCCGCGGGTTCTCGAGCCTCCAGGTGAGCTTTGGCTGTACCGGTGGGCAGCATCGGAGTGTCTATGCGGCAGACGCACTGGCACGCCACTTACGCAACAAATTTCATGTCAGGGTCGACCTGCATCATATCGAGCAGGAAGCGAAAAATTGGGTCAACCAGTAACACGATCGTCTATGTATTACCTGGTATATGGGTTGCTCTATCTCCTGTCCCTGCTTCCGATGTGGTTGTTATACGGGTTGTCCGACGTCCTCGCCTTTCTGTTATATGCGGTGATCCGGTACCGGCGGGGTGTGGTGCTTTCGAATCTGGCGATCGCTTTCCCCGCCTGGTCGGATGCCGAACGGCTGCGGACAGCCAAACGGTTCTACCGCAACTTCACCGACAACTTTATCGAGACCATTAAGCTGCTTTCGGCAGGCCCGCGGTTTTTGGAGAAACACCTGGTGCTTGACAACCCGGAACTGCTGGACCAATACCATGCTCAGGGGCGAAAGCTGCAAATGCATCTCGGTCATTGTTTTAACTGGGAGATCGCGAACATGGCCATGCCCCCGCGTACAAATTATAGCTTCCTCGTCGCCTATATGCCGGTGGAAAACAAGATCTTCGAGCGGCTGTTCAAACATTTGCGGAGCCGCACAGGCTCGGTGCTGTTGCCGGCGACGCGGATGAACAAGGCTATCATCTCCCATAGACACGAGCAGTATATGCTCGTCCTCGTCGCCGACCAGTCGCCCAGCGGTACGGAGAACGCTTATTGGCTCAACTTCTTCGACCGGCCCACCGCCTTTATCCGCGGGCCGGAGCGTGGAGCCCGCATCGCCGATATCCCCGCCGTCTTTGTCCGGATCTACAAACCGCGTCGCGGCTACTATCGCGCGGAGTTCATCACCATCGCCGACCATCCGCGAGAGCTGCCGGAGGGAGAGCTTACCCGCCGGTTTGCAAGGCTACTGGAAGACGCCATTCGCAAACAGCCGGACTGCTGGTTATGGAGTCACAAGCGCTTCAAATTTACCTGGGCACCGTCGCCTGCGTCTTTGTGGGTCGATACTACCCCTCCCCGGGGTCTATAGCCAACTAAATATTTCCACTGACCTATGACGTATCAGGAAATTATAATAAATTTACTACAACCGGTCGGGCCTCGGCCGTCGTACATATTCCTCGATTAACACTTCTTTGATCTTTACCCCCCTTTTCCGTCCCTGGTTGTCCTGGTCAGGTGGTCTGATTAGTAGCGAACCCGACACCACCTAAACCCAAACGACTCTCAAGATGTTGACAACTGCTAAACCAGGCGTAGTGCTCGTGGATGATCACGTGCTACTCCGCAGCGGACTCGCCAGCCTGATACGAGGTTTCGGCGAGTACGAAGTACTATTTGAAGCCTGTAGTGGGAAAGACCTCATCAGGCAATTGAAAGAATTCCCCCGTCCTGACATTATCCTCCTGGACATCAACATGCCGGACATGGATGGTTTTGAAACCGCCTGCTGGCTCAGGCGGCATTGTCCCGAGATCAAGGTGCTGGCATTGTCCATGTACGACACGGACAGCTCCGTGGTGCGCATGTTGAAGAACGGCGCAAAAGGCTATATTCTCAAGGATATAGAAGCCGCCGAGCTCCGGGCCGCGCTGGACTCCATTGTGGAGAAGGGGTATTATTACACGGACAATGTCACGGGCAAGCTGATCCATATGATCACCGGACTCGACGAGCCCAGGATGCGTGTACGGCTCATGACGCTCAGCGAGCGTGAGGTAGAATTCATGAAGCTCGTGTGTACGGAATGGACCTACAAGGAGATCGCGGACCGGATGTCGCTCAGTCCGCGGACGATCGATGGCTACCGGGATGCCCTATTCGAAAAGCTGGATGTCAAGACCCGGGTAGGCCTGGCCATGTATGCGGTGAAGAATGGGATCGTACGTATTGACTAGTTCAACACACTTTTCTCCTTTATTATTTCGATGCCTTTTTGATCTTTGATCTTACCCCAGCCACCGGTGACATTGCGCAGGTTGTGGATACCCTGGCGTTTGAGCAGGGATGCCGCGATGATGCTACGATAACCGCCGCCGCAGTGGACATAGAGGTTATGCCTTTCTTCGAACTGGGCCATGCTGCCCGGGTCGGTGAGTTCCTGCAGGGGAATGTTGACTGCGCCTTTAACGTGCCCATCCGCAAATTCCGTTTCGCGGCGAACATCGACGACTACGAGGTTCTCGTCGAAGGGGATGTCCATCGCCAGCTCGTCCGGCTCCACGTCGATGATCATATCGATGGTTTCGCCGGCCTGCTGCCAGGCTTCGAAGCCACCCTGCAGATAACCTTTGACCTTGTCGAAGCCCACACGGGCGAGACGGACGACACTTTCCTTTTCTTCGCCGGGAGCGGTGACGAGCACTATGGGCTTGGAGAAAGGCAGGATACTGCCGGCCCACTCGGCGAAGCGGCCGTCGAGACCAATGCTGATCGAGCCGGGGACGAAGCCTGCAACAAAAAAATCACTACGCCGGGTGTCGAGCAGTACGGCGTCCTCGTCGATCCACTTTTTGAAGGCGGAGATGTCGAGGGCCTGCAGGCCGGTCTCCAGAACAGCGTCGAGACTCTCGTAGCCTTCTTTATTGATCCGCGCGTTGACGGAGAAATAGTCCGGCGGAGCAAGAAGACCATCCGTTACGGCTTTAATGAACTCTTCCCTGGACTGCTCCTTGAGTGCATAATTCGTTTCTTTTTCTTCTATGAGGGTGCTATAGGTGCTGGGACCCAGGTTCTTGCCGCAGCTGCTGCCGGGACCGTGCGCCGGATAGATTACGAGATCATCCGGCAGCGGCATGATCTTCGCGCGAAGGGAGTCGTAAAGCATGCCCGCCAGCTCTTCACGGCTAAGATTGCCGCTGCTGAGATCGGGGCGGCCGACGTCGCCCACGAACAGGGTGTCGCCGGTGAAGAGGGCATAGGGCTTCCCTTCCGCCCGGACGAGGTAGCAGGAAGATTCTACCGTATGGCCCGGGGTATGCAGCACTTCGATGGCGCTGTCGCCGAGTTGAAAGCGCTCGCCGTCTTTAGCCAAATGGATGGGGAAGTTCGTCTCCGTACGCGGGCCATAGATAATGGGAGCGCTGGTAGCTTTCGCCAGGTCCAGATGGCCGCTGACAAAGTCGGCATGGAAATGGGTCTCGAAGATGTATTTGATCTTGGCCTTGCGTTCCTCCGCAAGCTTTAGATAGACTTCGATGTCGCGCAGGGGATCGATGATAGCCGCTTCCCCATCGCTATCGATATAATATGCCGCCTCGCTGAGACAGCCCGTATATAATTGTCGGATGAACATTGCCTTGCTTTTTACCGTTAATGATTGTCCTCGCGGACCAGCCACCCTTGGCGGCTTGGGGTCGCCCGCTGAATGGCGGGTTCGGCCGAAGGCAAAGTTCGGATTAATCTATCAATTCGTCAACACACTTCATGATCTCGCTGAGACGGTCGTGGTTGATGATATAATAGATAAACTTTCCGTCCCGCTGGGTCTTTACGATACCCGCACGGCGCAGGATAGCAAGGTGTTGTGAAGCAACAGATTGTTCCAGGCGGAGGTGGACATAGATCTCGGTGACGGTGAGTTTTTTGTTCTCATCCAGCAGGCGGATGATCTGTTGACGCAATTTGTGATTCAGTGCTCTTAAAATCAGGGCTCCTTTCTTTAGATTCAAAAAATCGACTTTGACAGGGGCGCCATCGGAGCCTTCTGCGTTTACTACCATCCAATAGCTATTATTGTTCATCGTTAAGCTCATGAGCGATTACCGTTTTAAGGATTTCAAGAAGATACGTGACATACGACAGGTACGGGCAAATTTATGATCAACTCTTTGAATAAAAATGGCTAAATCTTCCTATATGATGATATAGTCATTTTCTTGTATGAGTGTAGAATTCTTTGGTATAAGCGGGCTCACTGTACGCCAGACCGGTGAATTCACCCTGCAAATATCGTAAAAAAGCCATAATCCCCAGATACCCGGCATGATAGTTGACCACTGTGAAATGCGCGCTGGGCGCTGTGATTAGAGGTTTACACTTATCGGCCCCCTCGCCAAAGAACGAAACTTTATTGTCTGCAAGCCAGGAAGCGAACGAATCCTGATCGATCACCATTGCGGTTGACGGAAGGAGTGGTGTCATATCATGACCGTAAAGTGCGGTAAATACCTCCATACGTCGGGCGTCGATCATCGGGCACAGCAGATGCTTTTCCGGGGTTTGATCTTTGGCCGCGAAGGCCATCACTTTAAGGGTATCTTCCGCAATCAGCGGGATGTTCAAAGCATAGCAAAACCCTTTGGCAGCGGCCATTCCAACGCGCAGACCCGTATAGGATCCGGGGCCCGCGGTCACGGCTATCGCCTGCAGTTCGCGCATGTGATGACCGGTGGTTCGCATGACCTCCTCCACGGCCTGGTGCAGCCATGCCGCATGCTCTTTTTGTGCGGTGTTTTCAAGGATGGACAAGGCCACCCCGTCTTTTGACAATGCGATGCCGGCTTTTGCCATCGCTGTGTCGATACTTAAAATCAGCGCCATCGCCAAGAAGTTTTTACATTACAATTTTTAATCACATTTTAATGACCGCGGCTAGGCCCAAACGGTCCCGGACGCCTTTTGCGGCCTTCAGCCAGCCTTTCTCTCCAGACCCGCAGCCTCCAGCAGCAAGCCGGCGGGGGTGTAGCGCTCGTCGGTTTTGCTCAATGCCAGGAGCAATCGGGTGACCTCCCCGAGGCCGATGCGTTCCCCCCATTCGAAAGGACCAAACGGGTAGTTGGTTCCGAGCCGCATAGCGGTGTCGATCTCCTCTTTGGTGCTCACCTTTTCTTCCCAGGTATACCAGGCTTCGTTGATAATGCCGGCGACGACGCGGGCGCTGATCATGCCGGGGACATCCGGGGCGGCCAGATAGCGGCAATCGAGTTGTTGGTATAAGGCCCCGACGCGGTCGGCCATGGCTGTTGCGGACGCGGTGCCGGCCGGATTACCGGCGGCGATCTCAGTCGCGATGCCGGGGATCACCAGCTCGTGTAGCCGCAAGGTCGCGAAACCGGGCCAGGCATTGATGCGGATGAAGGGGCGGCCGATCTCCAGTATTGTCGGTGTCACGGCATTTACAAATACCAGGTTGGGCAGCAGTGCACCGAGCTTTTCTATCCGGCGGGTATCGGCCACAAAATCCAGGTCGACATAGGCTGCGATGTCCGGTTCAGCCTGCGCGGGTATGGTAGCCATCCACCTGACTTCTGCGCCGGGAAAAAGCGCGGAGAGGTCTTTTTCGGGATGGTTTTCCGTAATGGCGGCGATGGTCATATGGGCGCAAAGATAGTCATAAGATGGATCGGCGGCGAGGGCTAGATTTGGCAGGGAACCCGAAGCCGCCCACTGGCAGACCGTAGGTCTGCCGGCCGAAGGCCAATCATCAGATGGATCGGCGGCGAGGGTCATATTTTGTGGGCAACCCGAAGCCGCCGACGGGCAGGCCGGAGGTCTGCCGGCCGAAGGCCAATCATCAGATGGATCGGCGGCAAGGGTCATATTTTGTGGGCAACCCGAAGCCGCCGATATTTACCGAATGGAAACCAACATCATCAACACCCCCAATGCCCCGGCCCCCATAGGGCCCTATAGCCAGGCTGTCAAGACCGGCAATCTCCTGTTCATCTCCGGTCAGATCCCTATCGACCCTGCCACGGGCGGTATCACCGCCGCGGACATCATCGCCGAGACGCATCAGGTCATGCACAACCTGCGTGCGATCCTCACGGAAGCCGGCGGGGGTTTCGAGCACGTGGTCAAGACGACGATCCTGCTCAGCGACATGGCCTTGTTCGCCGAGGTCAATACGGTCTATGGGAAATATTTCACCGGGAACTTTCCCGCACGTGAAACCTTTGCTGTCAAGGGGCTACCTAAGAACGCGAATGTGGAGATCAGCATGATAGCGGCTTTGTAGGGCGTGGCCATGCACGGGACCGGGCGAGCGGGGTTGTCCACGCGATCTGGAAGCCACGCGTCCTGCGCCGGCCTTATTTTTTCAGCACGCCCAATTCCTTTCCAACTTTTACAAACGCGGCGATGGCCTTGTCCAGGTGTTGCTGTTCGTGTGCGGCGCTGAGCTGAACGCGGATGCGCGCCTGTCCTTTGGCAACCACGGGAAAGAAGAAGCCGATGACGTAGATCTCTTCTTCCAGCAGGCGGGCGGCGAAATTCTGCGCGACGACGGCATCATACAACATTATGGGGACAATGGGATGCACGCCGGGCTTGATGTCGAAGCCGGCATCCGTCATTTTCGACCGGAAATATTTCGTGTTGGCCTCGAGCTTATCGCGCAGCGCAGTGGTCTCGCTCAGCATGTCGAGTACTGCGATGGAGGCGCCGGTGATTGCCGGAGCGAGGGTGTTGGAGAACAAATACGGGCGGCTGCGCTGACGCAACATCTCAATGATCTCTTTCTTCCCGCTGGTGAAGCCGCCGCTGGCGCCGCCGAGGGCCTTGCCAAGGGTGCCGGTGATAAGATCGATCCGGCCCATGACCCCGCAATGTTCGTGCGTACCGCGGCCCGTTTTTCCCAGGAAGCCGGAGGAATGCGATTCGTCGATCATGACGATGGCGTCATATTTGTCGGCGAGATCGCAGATCTTGTCGAGCTGGGCGATGGTGCCGTCCATGCTGAACGAGCCATCAGTGACGATGATCCGGCTGCGGGCATCCTGTGCGGCCTTGAGCTGCTGCTCCAGATCGGCCATCGTGTTGTGCTTATACCGAAGCCGGCGGGCCTTGCAAAGCCGGACGCCGTCGATGATGGACGCGTGATTGAGCTCGTCCGAGATAATGGCGTCCTGTTCGCCGAACAGTGGTTCGAAGACGCCACCGTTCGCGTCGAAAGCAGCGGCATAGAGGATAGCGTCTTCAGTGCCGAGGAAGGTAGCGATCTTCTGTTCCAGCTCGCGATGGATATCCTGCGTACCGCAGATAAAGCGGACACTGCTCATACCATACCCCCGGCGATCGATCGTCTTATGAGCCGCCTCGATGACTTTTGGATGTGACGACAACCCGAGATAGTTGTTAGCGCAGAAATTCAAAACCTTTTTGCCGTTCACCGTGATCTCGGCGCCCTGGGGGCTGGCAATGATCCTTTCGGTCTTGAATAAGCCGGCGGCTTTGATCTCGTCCAGCTCGGTGGCAATGCGTTTCACAAAGGAGGCGTTCATGGCGATGATTTTTTAAGAGACCAAAGGTAAGTAGTTGACCCATCATCTATTAGATGGCACCCATTTTTTTGTCCAGCTGTAACAAATTTATGTGTAATTTCGTCCTCCAAAGGCAACACTTTCTTACGCATGAAACGCAAAATTCGGGTAGACCGAAGGTCTGCCGGCCGAAGCCCAAACAACATTTACTTTAAGTTGTTCATCGTGGTCCTGGTGGCCTCAATGAGTGTTTTGCTTTTCTCCTATGTCCGGGCTCGCTCCTCGAAGGCCGAAGATCCCTGCAACGAAAGCAGCGGGAAATGCGACGGCGGAAAGGCCAAGTCCGAGATCATCCTCCTGGAGTCTCTTACGCATAACCTCTTAGTGTCTAACCGGTAACTTCTTGGATGTCAACAGATAGCCTTGTGGATGTCAACTGATAGCCTCGTAGATGTCAACCCATAGCCTCCTGGTCGTCAACTGATGATCCGTCACGGATCGGTTATTCATGGCGGTCGGTGACCGATGAATTTCCCACAACGGCAAAATTTTTTATTGCCGGCTGTAACTCTTTATCTTTCATCAACGTATTACGGATAAGGTCCTATGGTGACCTGCTTATGACAGAGATCGAATACAATGAATGTGTACGGCTATACGCGGACAACGTGTACCGTTTCATCCTCAAAAACCTGCGACAGGAGGAGGATGCGCGGGACGTGGTCCAGTCCGCATTCGAGAAACTCTGGAAGAACAGGGAAGGAGTGGCGGCGGAAAAAAGCAAATCCTATCTTTTTACTATCGCCTACCATCAGATGATCGATCATCTCCGAAAGGTGAAACGGGTGCAGCTCCGCGAGGAGTTTCGGGAAGAGGCCAGGATTGCCGCCCCGGTTCATCAGCTAAAAAAAGCGTTGGAGGAAGCCCTTGCACGGCTGAGCGAAACACAACGTTCGTTGGTCCTGCTGAAGGACTATGAAGGCTATTCCTATAGCGAGATCGGTACGATCACGGGGCTCAACGAAAGCCAGGTGAAGGTCTACCTGCACCGGGCGCGGATCCAATTAAAAAATTACCTGGTCAAGGTCGAAAATCTTATTTAGACACTATGATCACGAGAGAAAATTACGAAGAGTTCTTTTTGTCATATGTCGACAACGAGTTGCCGGCCGAGACACGGCTGGCGGTGGAACGCTTTGTCGCGGCCAACCCCGATCTCCGGGAAGAGCTGGAGACGCTCATACAATGCCGGCTGGAACCGGAGTCCGGTGCCGTATTCCCCGACAAGCATAAGCTCCTGCAATACGAAGAATCGCTATTACTATATGTCGATGATGAGCTCGATGAAGCCGGCCGGAAAAGCGTCGAAGAGCTGACGCAGCGTGAACCGCATTACGCAAAAGAGCTAAAGCATTTGCAGAGCACCGTTAGCGAGCCCGATGCCGCTATCCTCTTTCCCGACAAAGAAAGCCTCTATCATCCGGCGAAACGCCGCCGAGTGGTGATGATGCCCTGGTTACAGGCTACGGCGGCAGCAGCGGTGATTGGAATTGTGGTTGTCTTGCTTTTACCACATGGACATAAAACCGATGCCCCGGTGACTGCCGTCGCAAAAAATAATTCCAGGACTGTAACTCCCCCGGTCACATCGCCGTTATATACTGGAAGGAACGCTTCTACGGCGACACTGCCCGACAAACCTACGCTGCAGGCGCCGGCATTAGCGGAGACGGCGGTCCACCGGGCGAATGCCTCGACACCTGCGACTGGCGCAACGAATACGACGCCCGATGCAAGGACCGCGACGCATAAAACGGCTCAGCCTGCTACCGCTGCTACGGCTTTGGCTTCGACGGATCCCACGACGGCACCCGACAGGATGACGGCAGTCACCGGAACGACAGCTTCGAAATCAACAGCCACATCGAATGCAACGGCTGCCTCGAATGCAACAGTTGCCTCGAATTCGACAGCTGCTTTGAACCGGGTAACGGCAGCGGACCCGACGACGTCCGCGCGAACGGAAAAAGCAGCCGCCACTTCGGTAGCGGTGGTGAATATCCCCAAAGAGCAACGTTCCTTCGCCACCCAGGAGCTGCAAAACGAAGCGCGGGAAGAGGGCGATGGCGATGTGGCCGCCAACACGCCATCTACCACCGGGAAAACGAAGTTGCGTGGTCTGTTCCGCAGGGTCACCCGCACCTTTGGCAAAACGGCGGATCGGGATGACGACGGCTCGCGGCAGCTTTCGATCAGCGTCTTTCAGGTGGCGTTAAAATAAAAACGGCCGGCGGCCGTACGCCCTCGGGCAATTATTAGATTACACACAAAAAAAGAATTTCATATGAACCGGGTATTACTACTCACGGCAGGATTATGTATTGCAATTTTCACGCAGGCCCAGACCGACACAACCAGCAAGCGCGACAGCTCGCAGACGGGAGATGACACCCTTCGTGTCGGCAATCTGCTGATCATCCGCAACGGACGACAGGACCGCACCACCGATAGCTACATGCGCATTACCAGCAGACATCCTTATCGCGACAAGTACGAGCCGCGTAATATCACCACCAGCTGGGGTATCCTGGACCTCGGGTTTACAAACTACAACGATAGGACCGTTTATACTTCGACCGCCGCGCAGCAATTTGCGCCGGGCGGAAGCAAGGACTGGTTCAAGCTCAATAACGGTAAATCGGTGGACGTGAACATCTGGATCTTTATGCAGCGGATGAATCTCATCAAACATGTGGTGAACCTGAAATACGGTGTCGGCATCGAGCTCAACAACTACCGCTACGAGGACAATATCCGCTTCCTCACCAATCCTACCCGGGTGATCATGGATACCATCAACTATTCGAAGAATAAACTGGCTGAGGATTTTGTCACGGTGCCCCTGATGCTGAATTTCAATTTCACACCGCATCGCCGCCATCCTTTCGGGCTCAGCGCAGGGGCAAGCTTTGGGTACCGGTATTCCTCGCGGGAGAAATTCAAGAGCAATGGCGACGGCAAACAAAAGACCTACAACGACTTCGACCTCGATCCCTGGAAGATCTCCTATATCGGCGAGCTGCAATTGGGCTATTGGGTATCGCTGTACGGCAGCTATGCGACCAAGACCATTTGGAACAGGGGACTGGATCAGATCCCTTATACCATCGGCCTCCGGTTCGGAAATTGGTAGAGCGTGGCTCCGAATTGTTAAAAGTTCTTCACATCAAAAATAAACCCGGGGCGGGGGACGTTGTCTAATACGATACAAAAAGTCCGTATTATGACACCGCGTAAATTGATCCTGAGTAGTTTGTTCCTCCTCGCACTGTTCTCCTTCCGTGACGCGCATCATCGTAGTTCCAGTAAACGTTTTTTTCATCATTTTGTAGATGGTGACGTCTATATTGTTGTGGTCAAGAGCAACTACGAGCTGCAGGTATACGACAAAGACGGCTGGTATGCCACCTATCCCGCCGTCTTCGGCAGCAAATCGCTGGACGACAAAATGATTCAGGGAGACAGAAAGACGCCGGAGGGCGAATATCATATCGTGGCGAAACGGCCCCACGAGAAGTGGGACAAGATCATGGACCTGGATTATCCCAACCCTCAGGATATTGCAAAGTTCAACGAACGGAAGGCGCAGGGTCTCATCCCGAAGAATGGAAAGATCGGCGACGGTATCGCGATCCATGGTACCTGGCCGCATGACGACAATGCCGTCGACAACTATCAAATGTGGACCAATGGATGCGTGTCGCTGAAAAATGAGGACATGGAAGAAGTGTATAAGATCGCGCCGGTGGGGACGAAGGTGATCATCCAGCACTAATTTTTCGCTTTTAACAAATCGCTCATTTCCAGCACTGAAAATGCCCGGCAAAAAAAATCATGGCAAGATTTTTCTCACGGTGATAAAGGCGTTTGGTAGTTTTGTATAACTAAATGACAAAGCTATGAGTGAGGAAGAATTTCAATCATTGATGGATCTGGCGAAGCGGGCAGCTGAAAAAACGTACACGAAAGAAGAGGCCTTGGCCATTCTTATTCGGGTGGGTATTCTTGACAAGGACGGAAATTACACCGAGCCTTATAAAATCCTCGAATTAGCAACGCCCCGATAACCTCTCCATGTACGATGTCAAGCCAAATTTGATCATTGGCTTCCATGGATGTGAAGCTTCGGTAAGAGATGCGCTCTTAAACAACCCCCATGAAATTAAGATAAGCAGGGAACCCTTCGACTGGCTTGGGCATGGGATGTATTTCTGGGAAAACAATTATGAACGGGCCCTCCAGTGGGCGCAGGATAAAAAGCGCCGGGGTGCTATCAAGGAACCTGCTGTGATCGGCGCGGTGCTGTATTTAGGTGTTTGCTGCGATTTCTTGGACCGGAAGTATATTCAATTGTTAGCCCAGTATTTTGTCGCTATGGAAGAAATCAATTCTGCGTCGGGAAAAGTGCTGCCAAGCAACAAGGACCTCCCCAATGACCCGCATAAGGACAAAATTCTGAGACACCGGGACTGCGCGGTAATAGAGTATATGCATGGTGAAATATCTCACCGTGTTCAATACGACATTCAAAAAAAAGGTTACACCGATAACAAAATCTTCGACACCACCAGAGGCGTCTTTACCGAAGGAGGCCCTGCATTCCAAGGCGCAGGACTATTCGCAAAAAGCCATATTCAGATCTGCGTTCGCAACCCGAATTGCATTCAAGGCCCTGAGCCGCATTCTGCGGCTCATCCGAAGGACAGACATTAGCGCTTTCATGCCAAGAAAGGAGACCGACTTCGCGACCTGGCTGCAAATGAATAAAGCTATCAGCGCCTAAAGCGGCCGACGCAGCATTGTCGCGCCGACCGCGATCAATTACAGCCTCCCGCTCTTGATCTCTTCGACAACAGCCGGATCAAGCAACGTAGTCGTATCACCCAGATTTTGTATTTCGCCCTCCGCGATCTTGCGCAGGATGCGACGCATGATCTTGCCGCTGCGGGTCTTGGGCAGACCGTTGACCAGCTGGATCTTGTCAGGCTTGGCAATAGGGCCGATGATGCGCGCCACGGTCTGGATGATATCCTTGCGGATTGATTCATCGTCCGTTTTATTACCACTGAAGATCACGTAAGCATAGATGCCCTGCCCTTTAATATCGTGCGGATACCCCACCACCGCACTTTCCACAACACCCGTGTGCATATTGATGGCGTTCTCCACCTCGGCTGTTCCTATGCGGTGTCCGCTGACATTGAGGACATCGTCGACGCGGCCCGTGATGCGGTAATTTCCGTCCGAGTCACGCAAAGCTCCATCACCGGTGAAATACAGATTGGGATAAGTAGCAAAATAGGTCGTCCGACAACGTTCGTGGTCACCATAAGTGGTCCGGATGATCGACGGCCACGGGAATTTAATACAAAGGTTGCCGCTGACTCCGTTGCCTTCTAATTCTTTTCCCTGCTCGTCCACCAGCACGGGCTGCACGCCGGGCAGCGGTAGGGTCGCATGCGCCGGTTTCTCGGGCGTCACGCCGGCCAGGTTGGAGATCAGGATGCCGCCGGTCTCCGTTTGCCACCACGTATCGACGATGGGACAGCGGCCCTTGCCGATATTGTCATGATACCAATGCCAGGCCTCTTCGTTGATGGGTTCACCCACAGTGCCGAGTACCCGAAGCGAGCTCAGATCCTTATTCTTCACGAAGTCCAGACCAAAGCCCATGAGGCTGCGGATGGCCGTAGGCGCCGTATAGAGGATATTGACCTTAAACTTGTCCACTACATCCCAAAACCTTCCCGCATCGGGATAGGTGGGAATGCCTTCGAACATCAACGTAGTCGCGCCGGCGCTCAGCGGACCATAGACGATATAGCTATGTCCCGTGATCCAGCCGATGTCCGCGGTACAGAAATAGACCTCGCCGGGTTTATATTGAAATACATTGACGAAACTGTAGTTGGTGAAGACCATATAGCCCCCGCAGGTGTGTACGACCCCTTTGGGTTTGCCGGTAGAGCCGGAGGTATAAAGAATGAACAGCGGATCTTCCGCATCCATCACCTCGACCGGACAGGTGGGGTTGCCTTGCGTCTCGACCTTGCGGATCTCGTCTTCCCACCATACGTCGCGGCCCTTGATCATGCTCACGGCGACACGGGTGCGGGTCAGCACGATCACCCTTTTGACGCTGGGGCATCGTACCAGCGCGTCATCGATCACCGATTTCAGCGGGATATCCTTGCCGCCACGATAGGCGCCGTCGGAGGTGATCACGAGATTGCACTGGGCGTCCTGGATGCGGTCCGCAATGCTCTGAGCCGAAAAGCCGCCAAAGACCACGGAATGAATAACGCCGATACGGGCGCAAGCCAGCACCGCGATGGCCAGCTCAGGCACCATTGGCATATAGATACATACGCGGTCGCCTTTTTTGGCACCGTTGTTCCGGAGGACATTGGCGAACTGGCAGACCTTAAAATGCAGCTCCTTATAGCTCAGGACGCGGTAGTGCTCGTCGGGATTGTTGGGCTCCCAGATGATGGCAGGCGTGTCGCCTTTGGCCGCCAGATGCCGGTCGAGACAGTTCTCGGTGATATTTAGCTGTCCCCCGATGAACCACTTGACGTTAGGCTCCTTGAAATTCCACTCCAGCACCTTGTCCCAGGGGCGGCGCCAGGAGAAAGTCTTAGCGATGTCCGCCCAGAACCCTTCGGGATCGGAAACGTTTTTTTGATAGGCCGAACGATACTCTTCCGGTGTTTTGATCTGGTAAGGATAGCTCATCTTTTTTTATATTAGAATTTTTTTAAACGCTCCCAATGGGCATTACCACCCGTCCATACATCTCATTCAGCAAGCCGGCAATACCCGTATAGATGGCCGATGCCCCGCAGATGATCCCCTCGTAGCCGGCAACATGTTTGATCGTATCATTCCCCGTGGCGTCGCCCAGCGCCAGCAAAAAGAACAAGATCGTCAACGTGGCAAAAACAAATTGCAGGGCGCGGCTTAGCTTCAAAGTTCCGAAGAAAAGCAATAAAGTGAACAGCCCCCAGATAATCAAATAGGCAACCATGCCACCTTCGGACGGACCGGGTATCCAGCCCATTTTCGGCATTACGATCAGCGCGACCAGCGATAGCCAGAACAGCCCATAAGACGTGAAGGCCGTCAGCCCAAAGGTATTGTTCTTCTTGGCTTCGATGACGCCGGCGATTACCTGGGCGATCCCACCATAGAAAATACCCATCGCTAAAATCATGGAGTTGATCTCAAAGACACCGGCATTGTGCAAATTCAACAATACGGTGGTGGTACCGAAGGCACATAGGCCCAACGGTGCAGGATTGGCGAGGCCGTCCTTGCTGGCAGCGACAACGGGAGGAGTGGTCATAATCGTTAGTTAAAGTGGTAAAAAGGCCATTAAGGTTACAATTTTAAAGCATTTTATCAAATTCGCAATAGTTTTGGCGCATGAGCCGGCCAAAAGACATCCGCAAGGTCATTGTTGCCTCGTCGTTAGGAACACTCATCGAGTGGTATGACTTCTGTATTTACGGCAGCCTGGCAACAGTCCTTGCCAGCCAGTTCTATCCGCATTCGAACCCGACGGCGGCCCTGCTGTCGACGCTGGCGACCTTTGCCGTAGGGTTTATCGCCCGCCCCTTTGGGGCACTGGTCTTTGGCCGCCTCGGTGATCTCGCCGGCCGTAAGCATGCTTTTGTGCTCACCATGATCATCATGGGCGGATCGACCTGCGCCATAGGGCTGATCCCCGGCTATTCGCAGATCGGTTTCGCAGCTCCGCTCCTGGTGCTCCTCCTGAGGGTGGTGCAGGGCCTTGCGCTGGGCGGAGAGTTTGGCGGCGCCGCCACTTTCGTCGCGGAGCATGTCCCTGAGGGCCGGCTCGGGCTATATACCTCCTGGATACAGGCCACGGCCACAGTAGGGCTGCTCTTAAGCCTCGGCGTCATCCTTTTGGTCCAGCATGGTCTGGATAGCGACCAGGCCCGGAGCCTGGAAAAATTCAACGCCTGGGGCTGGCGCATTCCCTTTCTACTCTCCATTGTGCTCGTGGTCTTCTCCGTATATGTCCGGCGTAAGCTACAGGAATCGCCCGTCTTCGAACGGCTGAAGACGGAGGGACGCCTCTCCCCAAATCCGCTGGCCGAGAGCTTTGGCCGTAAAACCAACCTGAAATTCGTCCTGCTGGCCCTTTTTGGTGCTACTATGGGCCAGGGCGTGGTCTTCTATGCCGGTCAGTTCTATACCCAGGTGTTTCTGCAGAATACCTGTCAGCTCGATTTCGATCAGACGAAGAGCATGCTGCTCGTGGCGATCCTGGTGGCCCTGCCCTTTTTTATCCTGTTTGGTGCCTGGAGCGACAAGATCGGCCGGAAATGGATCATGCTCGCGGGGATGCTGCTGGCGATCGTGTCCTATCCCTTTTTGTTCCGGGGGCTGCTGACGATTCCAGGCACACAGGGGCGGACCGAGTTCACGACGCAAAAGGAGATCGTGTCGACCGTCACTTTTATCGATAAAACCAAAGATATCCTTCATACCTCAAACACCATCTCGCATTACGATGGCGGGCTCACCGTGACGCAAAGTTCTACCGACACCATCTATGCCAGCGGCACGACGCCGGTAACGAAACCCGTGGTCACCGTGAGCCACAAGGTGAGCGGCGCCGACTACTGGAAGATGGTCGGTATCCTTTTCCTGCTGATCTTTTTTATCGCCATGGTTTATGGCCCTATCGCCGCCTTCCTGGTCGAGCTGTTCCCGGCGCATATCCGCTATACGTCGATCTCCCTGCCCTATCATATCGGCAATGGCATCTTTGGCGCCCTGACGCCGTTTGTTGCTACCCTGCTCGTGGCCAGGCAACCGGGTGATCCCCTGGCGGGGCTCTGGTACCCCATGGGCGTAGCTGCGGTATGTGTGATCGTCGGCGCCATCTATATTTCTAACAAGACGCCAACCACTTAAAACGCTACCTTCGCGTCCGGCACCAAAAAATCCAAGCAATGTCTATTGAAATCAAAGACCTCGTCAAGACCTATGGTGAACAGCGCGCGATAGATGCCATTTCTTTCCAGGTGGGGAAAGGAGAGATCGTAGGATTCCTGGGTCCCAACGGCGCCGGCAAATCCACGACCATGAAGATCCTCACGGGTTATCTCGGTCAGGACAGCGGCGACGCCCGGGTCTGTGGCCTGTCGGTTAGCGCACAGCCCCTGGAGACAAAAAAGAAGATCGGTTATCTGCCGGAAGCCAATCCGCTCTATCCCGACATGTATGTCCGCGAATACCTCGAATTTATTGCTGACGTGCATCATGCTGCCGACAAGAAGGCCCGTATCGAAGCCGTGATCGGCCTGGTGGGTCTGACCCCTGAGAGCAACAAAAAGCTGGGGCAGCTATCCAAGGGCTATAAACAGCGAGTCGGGCTGGCGGCCGCCCTGCTTCATGATCCCGAAGTATTGATCCTCGATGAGCCTACCAGCGGTCTGGATCCTAATCAGATCATAGAGATCCGGGAGGTTATCAGGAACCTCGGAAAAGACAAAACAGTATTGTTCTCTTCGCATATTTTGCAGGAGGTGGAGGCCCTTTGCGACCGTGTGGTGATCATCAATAAGGGCAAACTCGTTGCCGATAGCACTCTTAGTGCCCTTCGTCAGGCCGGAAGCAACGGAAATGCCACGATCCGCGTGGCGTTCCGCGAGCCGCTGGATGCAGCTAAGCTCGAAGCGCTAAAGCACGTCGACAGGGTCGGCAGGCTCGGTGAAAACGAGTGGGAACTGCAGACGGCCGCGCCGGATGAGGTCAAAAAACAATTGCTGGAACTGGCTTTGCAGAACAATTGGAACATACTTACTTTGCAAAGCGAAAATCAAAGCCTGGAAGCCATTTTCCGGAGCCTGACCAAATAAAAACTAATAACATGAGCTACATTGCTGACATTCATGCAAGACAGATCCTGGATAGCCGGGGCAATCCCACCGTTGAGGTAGACGTCGTAACGGAAAATAATCATCGCGGCCGGGCGGCGGTACCCAGCGGCGCTTCTACGGGCATTCACGAGGCCGTGGAGCTCCGGGATGGCGACAAACAGGTCTTTGGCGGTAAAGGTGTTTTGAAAGCCGTTGCCAATGTCAACGATATCATCGCTGATCAGCTGATCGGATTCCCCGTAAACGAACAGGCCAGCATCGATGCCAGGCTCATCGAGATGGACGGCACGGAGAACAAAGGAAAATTAGGCGCCAATGCGCTTCTCGCTGTGAGCATGGCCTGCGCCAAAGCGGCCGCCAAGGAATGCAAGCTCCCGCTGTATCGGTATCTGGGTGGCGTCAACGGAACCGTGCTCCCGATGCCGCTGATGAATATCCTCAATGGCGGTGTACATGCCGACAATAAGATCGACTACCAGGAATACATGATCGTACCTGTAGGTGCCGATAATTTCAGCGAAGCGCTGCGCTGGGGTGTGGAGATCTTTCATCAACTGAAATCGGTGTTGAAGAAAAAAGGCTATAGCACCAATGTAGGCGACGAAGGCGGCTTCGCCCCCGACATCCAAAGCAACGAAGAGGCTATCGAAACCGTGTTGCAGGCAATCGAAGCAGCCGGCTACAAGGTGGGTTCCCAAATTGGGATTGCCCTGGATGCCGCCAGCAGCGAAATGTACAAAGACGGCAAGTACAAGTTCTACAAGAGCACGGGCAAGGAACTTACCAGCGATGAAATGGTAGACTACTGGACCTCCTGGGTAAATAAATATCCCATTATCTCCATCGAAGATGGAATGGCCGAAGAGGATTGGGACGGCTGGAAAAAGCTCACCGATAAGATCGGCAACAAGGTCCAGCTGGTAGGAGACGACCTGTTCGTGACCAATACCAAAATTCTCCAGAAAGGCATCGACAAGGGTGTCGCCAACAGCATCCTGATCAAAGTAAACCAGATCGGGACGATCACGGAAACGATCAACGCCGTACAACTGGCTCAAACTCACGGTTATACGACCATTATGTCGCATCGTAGCGGCGAAACCGAAGACACGACCATCGCGGACCTCGCCGTGGCCCTGAACTGCGGCCAGATCAAGACGGGCAGCGCTTCCCGGACCGACCGGCTGGCCAAATACAACCAGCTGCTGCGCATCGAAGAGGAGCTGGGAGATGTGGGCATTTATCCCAAAGGACGGATTAAATTCAAAAAATAAGTTGTAGATTAGTTGCCGCGGGCTTAAAACACCCGCGGCTTTTTTCCTGGCCGGCCACCGGGCCGGCTGACCGAAGGCAGAAATTAGATCGTCGCCGTAAGGCGGCGGCCGAAGGCAGAAATTAGATCGTCGCCGTAAGGCGGCGGCCGAAGGCAGAAATTAGATTTTATGAGGGTTTTAACGCGAATTCCGGGCTGGCTAAAGAACAAATACTTCCTCACAACGGTTGGTTTTGTTGTGTGGGTTATGTTCTTTGATAACCGGGACTTCATCACGAGTCATTTCCGGGAGCGTGCGGAACTCATAAAACTGGAGAAAAGCAAACAGTATTATGAACAGCAGATTGCGGTTACACAAAAAGAACTGGATCAGCTGAAGACGAACCCGGCATTGCTCGAGAAATATGCGCGGGAAAAGTACCTCATGAAGCGAGATAACGAAGACCTCTTCCTGATTAAAGAAGGCAGTGGACCGAAGACGCGCTAGTGTCTTCCAAAGACCCACGGCGCAGCATTGATTGTCATACAGTTACCCAGTACGCTCCCTTTATAGCTAAAAAGATGGCGAACGCATGTTCCGCCCAATCCAATTGTCCCGACTGAACATTTATTAAGGCACCGAACAATAACAGTGCTTGAATCCCGTTTTTATAACGGACGTTTCACTTTTACTTGCTTCGGACAATATTAGGACATTAAATGGTTTTGCCTATGACACTCTTTACACCGGAGGATCTTTTGCGGTATTTGTATAAAGAGTCTTCCCCCGAGTTGACTTTAGCGATCGAGGCTGCGCTAAAGGAGGACTGGATGTTGCGCGAAAAATTGGAGGTTTTACGATCTTCACATAATACGTTAGATACAGTTACAGTAGCCCCCCGCATGGAAGTTGTCATGCGTGTTTTGAATTATGCCCGGAAAACAGCTCCTGCTGTACAGGAATCTGAATCTATCGAACACCACTAAGTACGAGTACACTGCATCTGACGTACCTTCATGGCCCCATGACCAGAAAGGAACGCTATCAATTCGTACTGGATTATTTCAGCACACACAACCCGGACGCCGAGACTGAATTGTTGTACGACAGTCCCTATCAGTTACTGGTAGCGGTTATCCTGTCCGCTCAATGTACGGACAAACGCGTCAACATGACGACTCCCGCGATCTTCGCGGATTATCCCGATGTCTATGCGCTTGCCAGGGCCGGTTTCGACGACTTGTTCCCACTGATCAAGAGTATCTCCTATCCCAACAACAAGACCAGGCATCTTATCGGCATGGCCCAAATGCTTGTGGAAAAATTTCACGGCGAGATACCCCTCACCGTAGACGAGCTTGTGCAGCTGCCCGGCGTCGGTCGCAAGACGGCAAATGTCATCACTTCCGTGGTCGACAACCAGCCCAATATGGCGGTTGACACGCATGTCTTCCGCGTCTCCGCGCGCATTGGGCTCACAGTAAATGCCAAGACCCCGCTCGCCGCGGAAAAGCAGCTGCTGGAGTTTATCCCCACAGAACAGGTACATATTGCGCATCACTGGCTCATCCTGCACGGCCGCTATGTTTGCGTGGCCCGGACACCTAAATGTCCCGAGTGCGGACTGCAACAGGCCTGTAAATATTTTGCAAAGAATTATGGACATTCGACTGCGACCGGCGGCGCTGGTCCCGAGGCCAGGCTGCCTGTGCTGAAGCTAACGCGAGACGGTGCGACAGCCGTGGATCCCTCGCTTCGCATAAAGTCCACCACCTCATCGGGGCCCGCTAACACGCGCGCCTCGAAAACTCCGGCCGGATCGACCGCTAAGACGCGTGTGGCGAAGAAGAGCGTGCCTGCAAGTGCGGCCAAGGGTGCAAAGAGATCAAGAGCGCCGAAGGCGGGTGTTGCGAAAAAGGCATCGAAATAATTTAGTCTATTCTTCCCATGCGTTTGAGGACTTCTGGAGGGTTTACGCGTCCGTCTTTTTGGACCATCATTGGTTGAGCGCGGTTCTGGGGAAAAAAGAGAGCCACTAACGAAGTAGTGGCTCTCTGTGCAAATATCTTGCGCGTGAGTACGCGATCATCAATGCCTCTTGTGGTGTTTCTTTTTCTTCTCCGGCACGGGGGCTTTCGTGTTGGCGCGAGTATCGACGCCCATGCTCTGATAGACGGTCTCCTGTATGCGACCGCGGATGTTGAGCCGGGATAACCAGGGATCGTTCTCGATAGGGTTCACCCGATTGGACAAAAAAATGAACGTAAGATCATATTTCGGATCGACCCACACACAAGTGCCCGTAAATCCGGTGTGCCCAAAAGTCAGCGGCGAGGCGGACAGGCACGGATAAGGTTCGCGACGAGTGGCATTGTCTTTCTCCGGTTTGTCCCAGCCTATCCCACGACGACTGATGTCGCTATGATAATCGGTAAAGTAATCGATCGTAGACTTTTTAATGAACGACTGCCCGTTGAGCGAGCCACCATCGAGCAACATCTGCGCCAGAACGGCGAGGTCATAGGCATCGCTAAACAACCCGGCGTGTCCGCACACCCCACCGAACATCGCCGAACCGGGGTCATGGACATCCCCGCGGATCAGCTGGTGACGGAAGATGGGCTCGTCGGCAGTCGGGGCGATGCGGCCGAGCGGGAAACGATTGCGGGGCAGGAAGCCGGTAGACGTCATCCCGAGCGGATCATAAAACGTTGTTTTCACATATTGATCCAGCGTCATCCCCGTCACCTTCTCGACAATGAGCCCCATCAAGATGAAATCGTTGTCGCTATAGATGTACTTGTGCGGCGGCATCAGCTTGCTTTGCACGATGCGCAGACACATAGTGTCCCGCCAGTCGTTACGCAGATACAGGTTCTCGGCGACACGCACCCCATGCGTACTGTCGGCCTTCGTCGAGAAGATCCAGGGAAGAGGATACTGTTCCTTGCTGCTGTCGACACATTCCTTATAGAACACCACATCGGGCACCAGCCGCGCCTGATGCAGCATGATGTCGATGAGCTTCAGCGTATCCTTGTCGCTGCCGCGCACCCAGGGCAGATAATCCCCCAGCGTTTTTTGCAGATCGATCTTGCCTTCATCATACAGCCGCATCGTGGCCATCGTCGTCGCACAGATCTTGGTGCAGGAAGCCATATCATAAATGGTCTCTTTATACACCGGCTCCGTCTTGTCATACGTGAGATAACCGAAAGCTTTGTGATAAACGATCTTGCCATGCCGCGCCACCAGCACGACGCAGCCGGGCGTCGCCTTCTTTGCGATGGCCTCTTCGGCAATTGCGTCGATCTTGTCCAGCTTGGCTGCATCCATCCCCTCCTGCGCCGGTTTGACGGTGGGCAAAGTGACCAGCGAATCCGTGAGGCCGGCGCCGGCCTTCCATTGGGGGCAAACGGTCACGGGGAGGTGGCCATGCGCGACAAACTTTCCATTGAGGAGATCGGCGGCTACGTCCTGGGTGATATCGTCGTCTTCATAACAGGCGACCAGCACCCGCGCATCGCACGTATTGCGGATGGCATAGGGGTTGCCAAAGACAAACGTCACGGTCTTTTCTTTTTGCTGCAGCTGCTGCAGAAGCCACGTGGCAGGAGCGCTGATGGCGAAGTTGTGGGCGGGGAAGCGCGCATAGTTATGCAAGCCGATGACGATGGCATCATAGCGATTGCTCAGCAGCTCGAGCGCCGCGGCGGCTTTGGTGCTGTCGAGGTTATAATCGAAGAAATAGACGTGCGCGTTGTAGTCGGTACGCATCCTGTGGCTGAATTCGTTGTCTTCTGTAAGTCCCATGCCGATATAAGCGACCCGTTTGTGCCTGAAAAGCCGGAGACCCGCCGCCGCCTTGCCCGATGTCATAGCATCCACGGGACGCAAGGGAAACACGGAAGGATCGTCGTTGCGCAGGAGCGTGAGGGCATCGGTAGCAACCTGGCGGCGCATGTCGGCCACGCCTTCGTTGAGATCGGTGGTCAGATTGATCTTATTTACCGGTGTCCAATGCGCCAAACCGTAGGTATACTTCGCATACAATACTTTCTTTACCCGGGCGTCGATGTCCTTCCAGCGGATCTTCTTTACTTTGATGGCGGAATCGATCTTCCCGAGGCTCAGTCCAACGTCGCCGGGCAGACATAGCATGTCGTTGCCGGCAATGAGGCTCTGGACGGAAGCATCGCCGGCAGGGTAGTATTTCGCGACACCCTTCATTTCGAGGGCGTCGGTGAAGCTGATGCCCCGATAGTGCAGCTGTTTACGCAGCAGCTTTGTCACATTGTTATAAGAGAGCGACGTGGCCCTGTTAGGCGTATTGTCGATCGCAGGGATGTACAAATGCGCGATCATTACGCTTCCCACACCGGCGTCGAACATCGCCCGAAAGGGATACAACTCCAATGAGTCCAACTGTTTCTTGCTCTTGGTAATCACAGGGAGATCCAAATGCGAATCGACGGAGACATCGCCATGGCCGGGGAAATGTTTGGCACAGGCCATGACGCCCAGGTCCTGCAGTCCCTTCATATAGGCGACACCATATTCGGCGACATGCGTCTTGTCTTCGCCGAAACTGCGATCGTTGATCACCGGGTTATCGGGGTTGTTGTTGATATCTACTACGGGTGCATAGTTGACCTGGATACCCATTCTCTTGCACTGGCTGCCTACCAGCCGCCCATAGCGGTAGACGAGATCGGGGTCGCCGGCGGCGCCCAGCATCATCTGCCGGGGCAGCCCCGCCACGCTGTCCATACGCATGCCCAGACCGTTCTCCGCGTCGATGCAGAAGAGGAGGGGGGTGCGGGCGATGTCCTGATAATAATTGATATGCGCCGCCTGTGTGAGTGGATCGCCCTGGAACAGACAGATACCCCCCACGTTGTATTTGCGGATCGCCGTTTCCACTGTCGTATCATAGAATACGGCCTTATGTGTGGCAGGATCGATGCCGGAGAGACGGATCACCATGAGCTGGGCAATCTTCTCATCGGGGGAAAGGGTCTTGAAAACACTGTCGACCCAATGATCGGCCGAATCGGTGGAATAGGCGGGACTTTGGGCACGGAGGCCGGTGATCGCAGCAAGAAAGGCGAGCAACAAGGTGAATTTCTTCATATTCTATATATGTGCCGGGAATGCGCATCTGAGAAATTAGCACATTTCCGGCAAAGCGCTAATGTCTGTCGTACCGACGAAAACACTGTCATGTTTTCAGGCTAATGTCTGTCGTACCGACGAAAACGCTACCGCGTTTTCAGATATAGGAGGTAAATTGCACACAAATTAAGGTAGAATTGCCAGACATCATTCAATTATTGCCCGATAACATCGCCAACCAGATAGCCGCCGGAGAGGTCATCCAGCGGCCGGGCAGCGCCGTGAAAGAGCTGTTGGAGAATGCCGTGGATGCGGGCGCCACCGAGATCCGGCTTTTCGTGCAGGACGCAGGGAAGGCGCTGATCCAGGTGGTCGACAACGGCAAAGGGATGAGCGAGACGGATGCACGCATGGCCTTCGAACGGCATGCCACCTCGAAGATCAGGAATATCGACGATCTCTTTCATATCAGGACGATGGGGTTTCGCGGCGAAGCGCTGGCTTCCATCGCCGCCGTCGCCCAGGTGGAGCTCCGGACACGACGGGCCGAGGACGAAATGGGCGTGTGTGTCGAGATCGAGAACAGCCGTGTCATACGACAGGAGCCGGTGGCCATGGCCACGGGCACCAGCATTTGCATGAAGAACCTTTTCTTCAACGTGCCCGCGCGCCGGAATTTTTTGAAGAGCAACCCCTCCGAGATGCGGCATATCGTCGACGAATTTACGCGCGTAGCGCTGGCTTTCCCGGCGATCTTTTTCTCGCTTTCATCGAACGGCCAGGAGATGATGCATCTTGAAAAAGGAAGCCTCAAACAACGCGCGGTGCAGATCCTGGGCAACTCCTATGCAAGCAAGCTGGTCTCGGTCCAGGAGAACACCGACTACCTGAATATCTATGGTTTCGTCGGCAAGCCGGAGACGGCCAAGAAGACGCGCGGCGACCAATATTTCTTTGTGAACAACCGGTTCATCCGCAGTGCGTATCTCAATCATGCGATCATGAGTGCCTTTACGGACATGATCCCGCGGGATGCGTTCCCGCTGTATACGCTTTTTATCGATCTCGATCCACAGCAAGTAGACGTCAACGTTCATCCTACGAAGCAGGAGATCAAATTCGAAGACGAGAAGATCGTTTATGCCTTCGTCCAGGCGGCGGTGAAACATGCGCTGGCACAGTTCAGCATTACGCCGACGCTGGACTTCGATCTCGACCCCAATATCCAGCGGCTCGATGCAATAAGCAAGCCGGTGTCGGACGAGAAGAAGGCGGAGGTTACTTCCAGCTCCTTATACAAGACATTTACGCAAAAGAACCAGGCGCACCTCATCGAGCCTACCAACAAAAGCGAGCTTCGCCACTGGAAGGATTTCTACGAGGGACCCGCCGATAAGAAGACCGGCTATGCGGCCGGGGGTTCGGCTTCGGGCGCGGGTTCAGTTTCGGGCGTGGGTTCGCCGGGTGACTCAGCCTCATCGGGCGATGGCGCAACGAGTGGCGGGTCCGGCGCGGCTGGCGAAAGCTGGATGACGGCGACGCCAAACCGTATCATGCCCATCGAAAATGCGCCATTGCAGCAATTGCTCGCCACCTACATCGTGACACCGACCAACCGGAGCTTTATCCTCATCCATCAACAGGCGGCACATGAACGCATCCTCTATGAACGCTATAAGGAAGCTTCGATAGGCCAACATATCCCCAGCCAGAAGAGCCTGTTCCCCGTGACGCTGACGCTTGGCGCCCCCGACGCGATCCTGCTCACCGAGCTGCTGCCCGATCTGCAACCCCTGGGCTATAGTATCGAGCCCTTTGGAAAGGATAGTTTCATTATCCAGGGGACGCCAGGCGACACTTCTCAGGGCAACGAAAAGGTCGCCATGGAAAGCCTGCTCGAACAATACAAGAATTTTACCAGCGAGATCCGGTTCTCGCGGCGGGAGAAGTTGATCCGCAGCCTCGCCCGGCAGGGTTCTATCAAAGCGGGTACGCTCCTAACCGAAAGGGAGATGCGGACCCTGGTAGACGGGCTGTTTGCCTGTGCGCAACACAATGTCACCCCCGGCGGCGATCCCACCTACATCGAGTTCAAAAAAGATTATGTAGAAAAACTATTCGGGCGGTAGATCCCGGCTACGGAGCCTACGGCGGCCCCTGCTTCTTCTTTTTCCGCGTATCCCATAAGATATACCGCACATAGATCTGTAGCGAGCTATTGCGCGACTGCGTACTTCCTCCCGTGGGCAGCGGGACATTGATGAACTTGCTCAGCGCTTGGTTATACCGCACTCCCAGGACAATATGCTTCCAGGTGTAGCTGGCATCTACCAGGAACCGGAACTCGTTCGTCCTGATGCGCCGATAAAGCGTATCGTCTTTGAAGCTCTTCGTGTCCTTTGGATTCGTTACCTCCAGCGTCCTCAAATTCGTAAGTGTGCTGTCGAAATTGCCGATAGCATTGCCCAAATGAGAGAACTGGAGACCAGTCCCGATGTTCAGCTCGTCCGTCACCGCATAGTGAAAACTCAGCGGGATATTGAAATAATAGAGCTGCTGAAGGGTCGCTGACGTCTGTACATTTTCCCCGGGTATGGAAGTGCTGTCGTGTAGCACAGAGTTGAAGACAAGGTTCTTCTTCGTGGCCTGTGGCGTGTTGAGCTGTGCTTCCACCTGGAGATAAGCCTTGTGATTGAAGTAATAGCGGATCATCGGCACCGGCAGATAGTCGCTTAGCGTGCCCGTGAGGCCATCCGCGTTGTAGGTCGAGCCTCTTTGACCGCCAATAGGAAAGAACTGATTGAGGCCGATGCCAAAGACCCAGCCATGGTCTTTTTCCTTTTGGTCCTCTTCCTGCGGGGGCGGGGGCGGTTTCCTGTGCAAGCTGTCTTTGCGCGACACGGCTTTTGGCAACACGGGTGTGCTCTTCTTCCCAGCCGTATCGCTGGCGGCGGGGACGTTCTTCTTTGTGACCGTGTCCCCGGCAGCGGTTAGATTGCTCTTCGCCGGTGGCCGCCGAAAGGAGGTTTTCGCAACCGGTGAGCCATCCGGCGCGGTCTGTGTGACGTCGCCAAAGGCTGTGGGTGTGGCGGACCCGGATGATCCGCGTGGCGCTGCGGGCGTCGGCCGCCCGGATGGCGTGACTGCAAGGGTCCGCCGGTTGTGCCGGGTCGCACGCGTGGTTGGTTCAGGAGCCGCCGGGTTCGCGGCAGTCGCGGGAGACTGTACCACGGGATTTTCCGGACTCACAGGCGTCGCCGTAGCCGGGCTCGCCGGGTTCCCGCCGGCCGGGGCCTTCGCCGGGGTCGCAGGGAGAGCACCGGAAATGCGGGAGTCGTGCCCCGAACGATGGAAAAGACGCCCACGCCCCGGACAATTGCAGACGCCGATAAGCAGAAGCAACAAAAGGAGCACGAGCAGCCACCTCCGCCAATCGCTCCGTAAACGTTGCTGCAGCTCACGGTCAAGGATGACTTCCATACCAGCCCAGGCCTCACCGCTATCCGGCATGGACACCTGCAACAGCTTCTCAGCCCAAAGGTTATTATGTGGCTGTCTATCCATTAAGTTTTCGGTTCCATAAGGTTTAAGATCATCTTAAGCTGCCGTCGCGCATCATTGAGATGCCACCGGCTTGTACCCTCGCTGATCGATAGCAAAGCCCCGATCTCCTTGTGCGCATACCCATCGACGACATAGAGATTGAATACCGTCCGGGTAGTCGCGGGCAGCTGCCGGATGACACCCAATAATTCGTTACCGCTGAGCTTGGCGATCGCCTTGTTGTCGACGCCGGGTTGTTCCTCCTCCTCGGGCATCATCTCCCTGTCACGTAACGCCTTTTGCCTCCGCAGCGCATCGAGCGCCGTATTGATCACGATCGCTCGCATCCAGGTATAAAGGGCCGCTTTGGTTGGATCAAAGCGGCCCATTTGCTTGTAAACTTTCAATAGGGCATCATTCAAAACTTCCAGCGCATCCTGGCGATCCCGCAAATAGCGGAGACAAAGCGCCATCATCGCAGGATAATATCGCTTGTAGAGCTCCTCCTGCGCCCTTCGGTTGTTTTTGAGGCAACCCTGGATTATTATTTGTATGTCATCCTCTCTTGAATACAACGTCCTGCCTATAATTTCTGTATCCTGCTGCGTTTAAGTTCATTGCCGTATTGCAGCTGGATATAGTAGATGCCTTGTTGCAGCGAGCCCAGCGGCACGTTTATAATATTTGCACCCCTGAAACCGGAAACGGTCTTTTCTTCCACCTCACCGCCCATGCTATTGTAGACCCGTACATAGATCATCGTCGGAGCTTTAAGCGTGATGATGACATTGGTCGAGCTGTATGCAGGGTTGGGGAAACAGCGGATCGGCTGGCCGGCGGTGTCCGGCGGCGTCGCCGTTGAATCCGTGGCGGTGATCGTTTGGCAAGACGTGCTCGTGCAACCTAAATTGGTAACCAGCGCCGCACATACCGTGTAGGTTCCGTTGCTGAAACTACGTGTAAGCGAAGTACCCGTACCCACAGCGGTACCATTCACCGACCAGGTGATCGAATCGGAGGTGGCGGAGTCTATAGACGCAAACGCGTTGAACGTATAGGGCTGATTCGGCCGGGTGCTATCGTGGCTTACCGTAACGCTGATGCTGCAAGCGGGTGGCGGCGGCGGCGGCGGCGTGGTATCGCCGACCAGGATGGCGACACATGCCTGGCTTTGACACCCCAGATTGGTGACCAGGTTCGCGCAGACGGTATTCATGCCATTGTGTAAAACGCGGACGAGGGTATCGCCAATGCCGGCGATGGTATCGTTAACCCGCCAGATAACCGAGTCCGAAGTGGCGCCGGCCAGCGACGGCTGAGCAAAGAAAATGTATGGCTGATTCGGCTGGGTGCTGTCGTGACTGTAGGTAACATTCACGCTGCAGGTGGGTGGCGGAGGTGTCGTCGTGGTATCGCCGACAACGATCGTCTGGCAAAACTGGCTCTGGCAACCCGAGCTGGTCACCAAATTCGCACAGACGTTGGAGGCGCCGTTGGGTAATACCCGGACCAGCGTGTCGCCCGTGCCGGCGATGGTATCGTTTACCCTCCACGTAACCGTATCCGCGGAGGCACCTCCCAGATTCGGCTGGGCATAGAAATAATACGGCTGGCCCGGCCGGGTGCTGTCGTGGCTATACATAAAAGTGATGCTGCACTGCGGCGGCGGCGCACCGATAGTGACCAGCTGCGACGATGAATCGAAACAGCCCACAGCCGAATCGCGAACCAAATGGGTCACCCGATAGGTGCCCGGATGACTATAGGTATGGGTCGCCGTCACGTACGGACCATAGCCAAGCTGGCTGGTGTCGCCGAAAATCCATAGATGCTGAACCCAGGCAGCAGAGTCCACCGCCCTCAAAGCGACCGTGTTACCGCTCACCGAGGCGGAAAACTGTGCATTGCACGCAGTGGTAGAGTCCTGCGCGCGGGCGGTCCACCACCCGCAACATAAGATCAGTAAGATAAAGGTGTAAAACTTGTTCTTCATAAACATAATTTAACGGTTAAGAGGATTGATCCTCCCAAACGTACGGCTATGCTTGGAAAAACGTTGGGTAAAAGCAAAAATTAGTACATCTCCCGCACTTTATGGATCCACTTCTCCATATTCCGCCGGACCGTCACGCCGCTGCCGATATAATTATTGATCAGGATCGAGAACAGCAGCAGGTGGTTCTTTCTGGTGATCAGATAGCCGCTGAGCGCAACGACACCGCTGAGGCTGCCGGTCTTGGCATAGATAAACCCCACGTCATCGTGATAGTAGCTGGCGAGGGTACCGGTGCCGCCCGTCGGCAGGATACCTTTCATCCGGTTCAAGCCAAACCGCTTTTGCATGGTATCCAGCAGCCAAACGAAATCGCGCGGGGTGAAGAGATCATTCCGGCTGAGGCCGCACCCGTCCACCCAAATGGGTCGCTGGGGCAGTCCTTTGAGATCGGTGGAGAGCAGGGTATCGATGATACGGCCATCGTTCATCTTACCCAGCAGTTCGTTGCTCACCATCAGCAGGGTCTGTTCGGCAAAGAAGTTGTCGCTGTTGTACATCATCGGCCTGAACAAAGAATCCAGAGGACGCGAATGCACGACATTGTAGCCCGCCCGGAGCAGGTCCTGCTGCGAAAACTGGGTAATCCCCGGCGGAAGCCCGTATCTGTGCCCGGGCAGCGTACCCACCGCGACAGCCCGCCCCACCGTGTCTTTCAGCAACAGCGCAGCGGAAGCGCTCCCGTCCGTGATAAAGGGGACATCCTGTTCCCGCACGCGCCCCTTACCTTCGGTGATCGTGAATACATTGTTATGGACGTCCCGACGGACGGAAAAACCCTGCTTCGACGAATCCGGCGAGAACTTTACGGGCCAGTCGATGTCGGGAATCGAATAGAAACTCTGCGAGGTCGTATCATAGATCCAGCGGATGAGGTTGCCATATACCGGAAACGCGCTGCGCTCGGGCATATAATCGTCGTTATAGTCGTCCCAGGCCCAGCCGCGGCCAAAGGGCTTATCCTGCCAGTTGGCCTCCGTAATATAAATGGGTTTGTGAACCTGCTGTAAAAACCGGATCACAGGCTGGTCGGGAAATTCAGGGTGCAGGAACGTGGGGTCGCCCGAGGCTATCACGAAAAGCGCGGTGTCTGCATCCCAATACCGCATGCCTACGAGCGAGTCGCCAAGATGGCTCAAACCGGCATACAGCGAAAAGAGCTTGGTGTTGCTGGCGGGCATAAAGTATTTGTCACCCTGGTAGTCGAATTTGTAGGTCGACGAAGCGGGGTCATAAAGACAGAGGCCCACCTGTGCCGGCAGGAGGCCGGGCTGGCTCAGCAGCGAATCCTCGGTGAATTGCATCAACGGATCTTTGGAATGTTTTTCGGGAGCCGAACCGGCTGTATGCGACGTGGCGCAACCGAAAAGTATAACGGGTAAGAGCAGGAGGGTGGCGAGCTTCTTCATACCTGCAATATACGATCTTACCCCCGTTCCTGCGCCCGGAGCCAGCGTTCGGGGATCTCGTTGCTGCTGGCCAGCAGATAATCCTGGTAGCTGCAGGCGATGTATTTGCTATCGGGGAGCTGCATCCACCAGCGCTGTGTCTTTTTACTTTGCAGAAAGGTGGTTTCCACAGAAGCGAAAGCAGTATGGTATTCGACAAAGAGATCCCGGTCGGACAATGCGGCCTCACGGCGTCCCTTGCTTTTGCCGTCGATGAGATACCAGAGCATATGGCTGATCTGCCGCGCCGTCAATCGCTCCTTATCCTTACCCGGCATATACCCGTAGATGCCTACGGTGTTGACGTTGTGGCTCAGTCCGGCATAACGCATGAGGATGCACGCTTCTTCGCCGTTGAAACCGTTTGGCGATAACTGATTGGCCGGTGCAAAGGCATTGGCGATAGCGGATATATCGAAGGAGAAGAGGTGTGAATTGCGGATCACCGGCTCCATCTCCTCGATGTTGTCTTTCACGCTGCCCAGCCGGAAACAATCGAAGCGCAGCTTGTCCATGGTCTCCAGCATATGCGGGTGCACGTAATAGCTCTGGAAACCGATATGATTATAATGATGGATATAGTTGGGCTCGTGAGTGAGCATCTCCATCAGGAAATTGTCGCTGCGGTGTTGGGAGTGGATGTCCAGATCGATGAGGGCATCGACACCCGTCGCCTCGACGATGTGTTTTTTATCCGCATAGGTATAGTATTGCGCAAGGGTGAGGTCATGCGAACCGCCCAGGACGACGGCCGTTTTCCCGATGGCCGTGATCTCGCGCAGCACCGTTTTCAGCGCCGCATAGGTATCGCTCAGCGTTGCGCCGGCGCGGATATTGCCGACATCGGCCAGTTTGATATCATGATGCCAATAATAAAGTTGATAGAACTGTTCCCGGATGGCATCCGGGCCGCCGGATTCGCGTTTGTCGCGGCCGAGGCCCCGTGTCTCTTCGCAGCCTACGAGCACAAGATCCGCCGCATAAACATCCGGAAAACCTTCGTCATAGAGGTCGATGATCTTACCTACCTGTCCGTCCCTATATCCCTGGTCCTGCGACAGTTCGGCCAGGCTCACAGAATCGAGGAAATCGCTGATATGCAGGTTGGGCGACATGGATTACGTTTGCGGCAAACTTACGTATCTTCGCACTATGGACCAATTGTTACAGCAAATTGAGCAATACAAGCAGGAGATCGCCGCTATCGTTCCTGATGGGGTCGATGCCCTGGAAGCTTATCGCATCAAGTTTCTGGGTACCAAAGGCATCGTCAAAGGACTCTTCACGGAGATGAAAAATGTCCCGAACGATCAAAAAAAGGCTTTCGGCGCCGTCCTCAATGCGTTCAAGCAAGTGGCAGAGTCGAAATACGAAGATTGGAAGAATAGTCTCGGTTCCTCTGCCACCGGTCCCGTTCGGAATATCGATCTGAGCCTGCCCGGCGACACGCTTCCGCTGGGTACGCATCATCCTATCACGCTGGTGCGCGATCAAATCGTGAAGATCTTCGGCCGTCTGGGTTTTGCCGTAGCCGAAGGACCGGAGATCGAAGACGACTGGCACAACTTTACAGCCCTCAACCTGCCCGAGAACCATCCGGCGCGGGATATGCAGGATACATTTTACATCCATCAAAATCCGGACTGGCTTCTTCGCACCCACACCAGCAGCGTACAGGCCAGGACCATGGAGCGGCAGAAACCGCCGATCCGGATCATCTGTCCGGGACGGGTGTATCGCAATGAAACCATCAGCGCCCGGGCGCATTGTTTTTTCCACCAAACGGAAGGATTGTATGTAGACGAAAACGTCTCTTTCGCGGATTTGAAACAAACGCTTTATTTCTTCGTGCAGGAGATGTTCGATAAGGACATCAAAGTACGTTTCCGGCCTTCCTATTTCCCTTTCACCGAGCCCAGCGCCGAAATGGATATCACTTGCCGCATCTGCGGTGGCAGCGGCTGTAGTGTTTGTAAACACACGGGCTGGGTAGAGATCCTGGGGAGCGGCATGGTGCATCCTAAGATGCTGGAGAATTTTGGCATCGACAGCAACAAGTATACGGGGTTTGCCTTTGGAATGGGTATCGAACGCATCTCCCAGCTCAAATACCGCATCAACGATCTTCGGCTCTATTCCCAAAACGATGTCCGGTTCCTGAAACAGTTCACCGGCGCGGTGTAGAGGCAGATCAAGTTATCTTTTCAATCTTTCGCGCTGTAATTCTAAAGGCGAAGGGCGGTTTGTTTCTTTTTGACAAACCTTTGATTTCCTGCCAATTGAGGATAATTTTTTCAACCATTTCCCAATAAGTATATCCTTGTTTTCCTGGCGGAATCAGATAAAAGACGCCCAACTTATATTCTCTTAATAAGCGGAATTGGGACTTAATTCGCTGCATTTTCGAGTCCTGAGTGATGACAATACCGTTAACCTGACCCACTTGCGGAATCCAGTCTTCATCCTGAATACCCCTACCATATTCTTTTTGTATGGAATAGACCTCGACGCCTTCATTATTTGGCTTTTCCAGTATGGCCAGCCCATCGGCCAACTGCGGCGGCATGTTCTCGTCAATGTATATTTTCATCAGGCAGCTTTCTTAAAAAATTCAATAGAGGCCTTGACATCATTTTCCGAAACATCATAAAGAGAAGAAATAAAGCTTATTTTTTCCCCTGATGTATACATGCTGTAAAGTGTTTCGGCAAGAATGTTCGTGTTTTTGACCGTAGGCTGACCGAGCTGATGGTGAGGATCAACAACTATATTCTTTTCCTTTCCCAACGGCCAATACCTGAGTGCATACGCGTCTTTTCCGAAATCAATCTTATGGCAAAACTCTTCGATAATTGACTTAAAGTTGATTTGCTTTGACTTGTCCGCATTAATGATCAAATCGCCGTCTTTTGAGTAAAATATCTTTTTCCCATCGGTAAGAATGATTGCATTGGCAAATGGGAAGGCGTTGTCTAGTTCCTGGCGAATAATTTCATGGGATTTTGCGATATTTTGGGCACTTACCCCCTGTTTCCTGAGTTGATAAAAGACGTAAAACTCGATTAAAGTGAAAAAATGTACCGCTTTATCCCTGCCTTTACCCCAAGACGAAAGGATATCCTGCCCGACGCTAAATCGATTGCCCCAGTACTCCCGCAACCATCTTTGGACAAGATTACCGTCCAAATTCAGGATATTTGCAACATCAGGAATCGTGTACAAACCAATTCCCAATGATGGTTTTTTCTTTATCATTGTGCCCATATGGAAAATGTCCTCAATTGAGGTATTAACAATTTAGCCCTTTTATGACAAAAGTAGAAGTTAATATAATATTTCATTGAATAAAATGATAAATACAATCGTCGTTTGCGGGGCAGGCACAATGGGCAGTGGAATCGCCCAGGTTGCCGCCATGGGCGGATACAGCACGCTGCTGTATGACGTCGATGCGAACATGGTGGAAAAAGGGCGCGTGGCCATCGAAAAAAGTCTGCAAACGCTGAGGGAAAAGGGCAGGCTTACATCCGACGCGCAGCAGGCCGCGACAAGCCGGCTCCGTTATTCCACCGCTATCGCAGATTGCATAGCCGACCTGATCATCGAAGCCATCGTCGAGCGCCCCGAAGTAAAAACGGGTGTCTTCAGGCAGCTCGCTGAGCTGAACTCCCCCGATACGATATTCGCATCCAATACGTCGAGTCTTTCCCTCACCGAACTCGCCGCAGCCATCCCCCGGCCGGATAGATTCGTAGGCATGCATTTCTTCAATCCCGCCCCGCTGATGAAGCTGGTGGAGGTCGTCACAACGGCGAAGACCTCGCCTGCGGTGGCCCAAACGGTGGTAGCCGTGGCCTTGCAAATGGGGAAGACGCCGGTGGTTTGCCGGGACTCGCCCGGTTTTATCGTGAATCATGTGGCCCGGCCTTATTATCTGGAAGCGTTGCGCCTGGTGGAACAGGGATTAGCGGACATCGGGACCGTCGACACGCTCATGGAAGCCGCGGGTTTCAAGATGGGTCCGTTCCGGCTGATGGATCTCATCGGCAATGATATCAATTTTACCGTTAGCTGCTCGGTATACGAAGCCATGGGCAGGCCACTCAGGCTGCGTCCATCGTCTCTTCAGGAGCAAAAAGTAAAGGAAGGCGCATTGGGTCGAAAGACAGGAAAAGGATATTATAGGTATGAACAATCTTAACACGACTCCGGCTACAAGGCGAACGGTTCTGGTTACCGGGGGGACGGGTTTTCTCGGCGCTTATGTCATCCGGGAACTGGTAGGGAAAGGCTATGCCGTCAGGGCGATCCGCCGGAACAATATCCTGCCGGCTTTTATTCCTGCCGGCATTTTACAGCAAGTCGATTGGGTCATAGGCGACGTCCTCGATGTCATAGGACTCGAAGAGGCCATGGAAGGGGTGGATGGGGTCATTCATGCGGCGGCGAAAGTTTCTTTTGCCGGTAAGGACCAGAGCGAGATGTTCCGTGTCAACGTAGAAGGAACGGCCAATGTCGTCAATGCTGCGTTGACAACGACTGTCCCGCGGCTCATTCATGTGAGCTCGGTGGCGGCGCTGGGGCGTACGGGACAGGGCGAGACGGTTACCGAAACCAAGGTCTGGGAGGAAAGCAAATACAACACAAACTATGCCATCAGCAAATTTCGCGGCGAGGTAGAGGTTTGGCGGGGCATGGGCGAAGGGCTGCAGGCCGTTGTCGTCAACCCCAGCACGATCCTGGGCTTCGGGGACTGGAACAGCTCGAGCTGCACGCTTTTTCGCAGTGCTTACAACGAATTTCCCTGGTATACGGAAGGCGTGAACGGGTTCGTAGATGTCACGGATACAGCTAGAGCCGTGGTCAGTCTGCTGGAAAGCGATATCAGCGGCGAGCGATATATCCTCAATGGCGACAACTGGACATTCCGGCGCCTTTTCGAAACCATTGCCGCGGGTTTCGGGAAACGACCGCCGTCGCGGGAAGCTACGCCGTTTATTGCGGGCATCGCCTGGCGTACAGCCCGTCTGAAAAGCCTTTTCTCCGGACGGCCGGGCATGCTGACCCGAGAAAGCGCACGTGTCGCCCGGAGCAGCACCTATTTCGACAGCAGTAAGCTGTTGGCACAAATGCCGGACTTTAGATTCACCCCGCTTGAAGAGACCATCCGGGAAGCGTGCAACACGTATTTGCGGCAAGGGCGGCCCGTGGCGGCGTTGTGACCGATCCTAAATTTTGTCTATCTTACCAACTCAAAACGATATCCAATGAAACCGAGCACGACCGATCATTCATCCTCGCGAGGTTCGACCCGACCAATTAAAAGACTTAAACTCCGGGTCAAACAGCTGATCCTGCTTTTCATCCCCGTTTTCTTTTTCGCCGGCGCCGGCTTTTCCCAGGAAAAAACATTTCCGATAAACGGACAAGTCCGCGACTCCGCCACCGGCGCGCCGCTCAACAACGCTTCGGTTTTTGCGCAAAACACCACCATAGGTGCGATATCGAAAGATTCCGGCTATTTTCATCTTCGTTTGCCAAACGGCGGATACGACCTCATCATCTCCTTTACCGGTTATGAAACGCAATCGATCCGCATCGGTAAAGACCATCGTCCCGACGACACCCTCCGCGTCCGGCTGAAACCGCAGGACAAGGCGCTGGAGCAGGCAGTGGTCACCGGTAGCCTCGAGGTCGGGGACGGGTGGTCGAAGTATGGCCAGTTCTTCCTCGACAATTTCATCGGCACCACACCCAATGCGGCGCAATGCGTCCTGGAAAACAAAGATGCCGTGCATTTCTATTTTTACAAAAAGCGGAACAAGTTACGGATCAAGGCCACGGACATGCTGCACATCACCAACAACGCGCTGGGATATAAGATAACCTATCAGCTGGACTCTTTTGTCTATTACTACAACGACAATATCAGCAGCTATACGGGCTACCCCCTGTTCGAGGAGATGCAAGGTACGCCGGATCAACAGCAGACCTGGAAACAGAACCGGCTATATGCCTATGCCGGCTCCCGGCTTCACTTTGTCCGCAGCTGGTACGACAGTACGCTCGATGATGAAGGATTCGTGCTGGAAACGGCCGATAGTGGCAGCAGCAAGATGCATAAGATCCGAAATCCCTATGATTCCTCCATCTACTCCCGTGACAGCAGTGGAGTGGACATCAATATCCAGGGAAGGCTGCGGGTAAGCTACACCGCCCAGAACCCCGATAAAAAATATCTCATCCAGAATAAGTTTCCGCTGAATACGGCGGTGGAGATCTCCGCGATGGACATCCAGAATGGGTTTGTTATCGAAGAGAATGGATATTTCTACGATCAGAGCGATGTGACGAATATCGGTTACTGGTCCTGGAAAAAGCTGGCGGAGGTCGTGCCCTACGACTACAATCCCGGACAGTAAAACACACTTGGCCGGCCTTGCGAGCCGACGGTGCTTTGCGTGTAGCTCGTCGCAAGGATGCACCGCGCCTTCGGCGCTAGCCGGGCTAATGGAACTTCGTCGGAGCTTCGAGGCCTTCGTGACGCACCACCGGTGCGAACCTCGTTCATTCCTTTCGCTTCGCTCGGGAACCCTCCGGTTGGCCGCCGAATCTTTTGCACATTTCCCAGATCTCGGGAATGCGTTTGATCCACACCAACTCTCTCTTTTTGATGCTGGCATCGTCGGCGGGAGTCCCAAAATAGACCTTACCGCTTTCCAGGTCGCCGGGCACCCCGCTTTGCGCAAGTACGACGGCGTTGTCGCCGATGGTCAGGGTCTTGTTCACCCCAACCTGCCCCCATAAAATGACGCCGTTACCTATCTCCACTGCGCCCGCAATGCCGACTTGCGCGGCGAACAGGCAGTTTTTACCGGTGACGGAATCATGACCGACATGGATCATGTTGTCCATCTTGGTTCCCCGGCCGATCACGGTGTCGCCGCTCACCCCCCGGTCGATGGTACAGCCTGCACCGATCTCGACGTCGTCTTCGATCACCACCCGGCCACAGCTTTCCATCTTTTTATACCAGACGGCGCGATCCTTTTTGGTGTTATAGTAGAAGGCGTCCGACCCGATCACGGTGCCGGCCTGGATGATGACATTGTCGCCGATGACACAGTGGTCGAGGATGGTGACATTGGGATAGATGACACAGTTCCTGCCGATGGTCGTATGATGGCCTACGAAGACGCCGGGATAGAGATAAGAACCCGCTCCGATCAGTGCGGTATCGCTAATCATCTTCGTCGCCGGTTCGAACGGACGGAAGTGTCTTACGATCTTGAGATAGGCTTCGAATGGCTGGTCGACTACCAGCAAAGCCTTGCCTGTAGGGACCTCCACGGCTTTGTTGATGATGATGAAGGTGGCGGCGCTCTGAATACAGGTATCGTAATATTTCGGATGGTCGACGAAAACGAGGTCTCCTTTTTCGACTTTATGGATCTCGTTGATGCCGGTGGCCTGACCATTTCGATCACCTATCAATTCGGCGCCGAGAAACTCGGCGAACCACTCGATGGATACGGGAGTAGGAAAACGCATAGTGAAGATTTTGCGCAAAGGTAGGCTGGTAGCGCGGTGAAACGTGACCATTTTCCACAGCTTAAAAAAAAATGTGAATAAAATTTATTGGAAAACTTTTTTAAATAGAGAAAATTATTTTTAATATTGTGTAGGGAAATTTATTTCCCGGTACTTACTAACCCATCCATATATTAAAGCCCGGTTTCGCACCGGGCTTTTTCGTTGGCTAATGACGAACAGCCAAAATGCAAATTCACGCAAACGTTACTAGCATCCATTCGCCGCAAACATGCACCAATACTACGTTGTATACAAACCATTCCAGGTTCTTTCGCAGTTCACCTCGCAGGAAGGAAAGCAAACGCTCAAGGATTTCTTCCCCGTTCCCGGCGACGTTTATCCCGTTGGCCGGCTGGATTTCGATAGCGAAGGATTGCTGATCCTCACCAATGACACGGCACTCAATCACCGGTTGCTGAACCCCCGGTTCGCACACGAGCGGGAATATTGGGTGCAGGTGGACGGCGCGATCACCCCCGAAGCGATCCGGACATTGGAGGCCGGCGTCACCATCACCGTGGACGGCAAGCCTTACCGGACCAAACGCTGTATCGTACAACTTTTCGAAACGCCCCCGGCAGTTCCCGACAGACATCCACCCATTCGCTATCGCGCGAACATTCCCACGACATGGATACGGATGATACTCACGGAAGGAAAGAACCGTCAGGTCCGAAAGATGACGGCTCAGGCAGGCTTCCCGACCCTGAGGTTGCTCCGGCACCGTATAGAAAAGCTCGAGCTTGCAGGGTTAAAGCCGGGTGAAATGCGTTCACCGAACAGGAAGGAGATGTATTCTATGCTGTTTGCGGAAAGGAATCACTAAATTGTAGCCGAACAAGCCTTTGACAACAGTCCAAAGGCGTAAATCTAAAACATTGATATTATGCTCAAATCGATGACCGGCTTCGGTCGTGCCGAACAAGCTGTAGGAGACAAGACCTTTCAGGTAGACATCAAATCCCTGAATGGAAAACAATTCGAGCTACAACTGAAGCTGCCCGGTTTTCTGAAACCCTTCGAATTCTCTATCCGGAAACTTATCTCTGAAAAACTGGGTCGCGGTTCGTTGGATTGCACCATCAGCCTCAAAGGAACGGGCAATGCAAAGCCGGTAAGCATCAATACCGACCTGGCGAAAGCCTATTACCGGGCCCTCGCCGATCTCTCCTCGGAGCTGAATCTCGATCCTTCAAATATCCTCAGCACCCTGGTAAAATTACCCGAAGTCATCACCCCCACCGGCGACACCCTTACCGATCAGGAATACAAGGAATTCGAAAAGGTGATCCTGGCGGCGATCGAAGACCTGGATGCACATCGGTTAAATGAAGGCGCTTCATTGGAAGCGGATTTGCAACTGCGCATTAACAATATCGAGAAATATCAGGCAGAGGTCGTCAAGCTGGAACCCATGCGTCAACAAAAGATCCGCGAAGGTCTGCGTAAACTGCTGGAAGAACATGTGGGGAAGGAAAATTACGATCCAAACCGGATGGAACAGGAACTGATCTATTATATCGAGAAGATCGACATCAGCGAAGAGCAGGTCCGGTTGAAGAACCACTGCGACTATTTCCGGTCCATTCTCAGGGCACAGGAAGAAGGCAAGGGTAAAAAGCTGTCGTTTATCCTCCAGGAGGTCGGAAGAGAGATCAATACTACGGGCTCGAAAGCCTATGATTCGACGATCCAGCAATGCGTAGTCCTGATGAAAGACGAACTCGAAAAGGCGAAGGAACAGGTTTTGAATGTATTATAATAATATGGAGTACGCAAAATGCGTTTAATTTTGTATTGATGACACGAGCGCAGCGACTGCATGTCTCCTTTGAAAATCATTAGACTCGACATGAAAAACCTCTTCATATTCCTGTTTTTTGCCTCTTCCATTAACTGGCTGGCCTGCACCCCACCCTCCGGCGTTTTCGAAAAGGATATTGTCCTCCCGGATCAACAATGGGCGAGCAATTTCCGGCCTACCATTAATTTTACCATCGATCCGGCCGATACCAGCAACCGTTACAATATCTACCTGGTCCTGCGGCATACCGATGCCTATAACTACAACAATATCTGGATCCGGGGGACGGTGAAACAACCCGGTGATACCGTCCAAAAAAGCGAACGGTACGATCTCCTGCTCGCCACCAACGAAAAAGGCTGGCTGGGCAGCGGGATGGACGATATTTTCGAACACCGGGTCGAGATCCAGCAGGAAACGAAGTTCAGCCGGCCGGGCACCTATTCGTTCACGCTGGAACAGATCATGCGGGAAGACCCGCTGAAACATGTGCTGGATGTCGGTGTCCGGATCGAAAAGGCACCATAAATGTGCCCGAAATGCGCTGCAATGAAAATAGCGCTTCCGGGCAAACCTTTAATGAACTTCGTCGGACCTGCGTCGCCACGGTCCTCCTCGTTCGTACCCTTCGCTGCGCTCGGGTATCCTTCGGACGGGACGCTTCGCGCCCTAGCCGGCGTTTCCAACAACGCGAGCGGCCACCGTGGATCCCGGCAGCATCAAAAGCGCGATAAGTTATGTTGTTCAAAAAGAAACGGCTCGCGGTTGCCATTACCGTATACTGGATCCTGCTGGGGTATATCGTCAGCGGGCTGGTGTGGTGGTTCATCGCCCTCGAGACACAGAACCAGCAGATGGCGGCCTTGAAAGTCCGGCAGATGAAGATGGACACACCCGATTACATCACCAGGTACGACGCCATCTTCACAGAAGAGAACAAAAAAACAGCCCAATACATCGGCGAAGGCAGCACCTTCCTTCTGTCCTTCCTCCTTGGCGCCGGTTTCGTTTATCGCGAGGTGCGACGGCAGATCCGGCTTCAGCAGCAACAGCAGAATTTCATGATGGCCCTCACCCACGAGCTCAAGACACCCATCGCCGTCACGAAGCTCAACCTGGAGACCCTGCGCAAACACAAGCTCGACGAACAACGACAGCAAAAAATGATCCGGGCAGCCCTCCAGGAGACGGACCGGCTCGACGTCCTCGCCAACAACATCCTCATCGCCTCGCAACTCGAAGGAGTCGGCTATGTGCAGTCGAAGGAGTCGCTCGATCTTTCAGGGCTGGTGGAGGCTTCGATGCAGGATTTCCGGCATCGTTTTCCGGACCGGCCCTGGGAGCAACACATCGAGCCCGGCTGTACGATCCTGGGTGACGTCATTCTCCTGCAGCTGCTGGTGAGCAACCTGGTTGAAAATGCCCTCAAATACTCGCCCCGTGAAGGCGCCATAGACGTCAAGCTGGAACACAAGGGCCGTCATGTCCTGCTTTCCGTAAAGGATCAGGGACCGGGCATACCCGACGACGAAAAGAAACGCATCTTCGGCAAGTTCTACCGGATGGGACAGGAGGCCACGCGGCGGACAAAAGGCACGGGGCTGGGATTGTATCTCTGTCTGAAAATAGCCCAGGACCATAAGGCGACGCTAAAAGTCGCTGACAATTCACCGGTTGGGAGTATTTTTACGGTTATATTCAAGACCCGATAGGGTCTTGGCCCGAAGGGCAATCATCAGCCGAATTTCCCGAAAGGGTTATTTTTCCGGTGACCCTTTCGGGAAAAAACAAGACGCGGCAATGAGCTCAAAAATTTCCATACTGCTGGTCGAAGATGAAGAAAATCTCCACGAAGCGCTTAAGCTCAACCTGGAGCTGGAAGGCTATGAGATCACTTCCGCCTACGACGGAAGCCAGGCGTTGAAAGCGGTTCAAAGCGAATACTTCGATCTCATTATCCTCGATGTGATGCTGCCCGGTGTCGACGGGATCGGCGTGACGGAGACCATCAGGGTTCAGAACAACGACGTTCCCATCCTGATCCTGAGCGCAAAGAATGCCAGCGCGGATAGGGTCCTGGGCCTTAAAAAGGGCGCGGATGATTATCTCACCAAGCCCTTTAATCTGGAAGAGCTCCTGTTACGTATTCAAAAGCTCATCGAGAAGAACAAAAAGATGCAGGACAAGGAGTCCACCCCGGATGTCTACAGCTTCGGGAAGAATCTTGTCGACTTCAAGGCACAGGAAGCTACCACCAAGGACGGGGATCGCATCCAGCTCAGCAAAAAGGAGGCGATGCTGTTGAAGCTACTGATCGAGAACCGCAACGAAGTAGTGACGCGGGAAAAGATCCTGCAGGCGGTATGGGGATACAATGTCTATCCGACCACCCGAACCATCGACAATTTCGTGCTGAATTTTCGCAAATACTTTGAAGAAGATAGCCGGCATCCGAAATATTTTCATTCGGTGCGGGGGGTTGGGTATAAGTACACCGAGTAACCTGGCCTTTTGGTCGCTCGGCCTTTCGCGCCTTCGGCGCGAAGGAGCGGGGCTAATGTCGGGCCTTCGGCCACAAAGCCTCCGGATTTGTCAGGCCAATCTATCCAGCACCCATTCCGCCTGCCGCAGCAACTGCTGCATATTCCTGCGGTCATAGGACGGTGTATAAAGATTCATCTCGCACTCGTTCAGCAAATTTTCCAATGTCATAAGCCCGGTATCATCCC
>JAICXX010000053.1 GCA_025934485.1 Chitinophagaceae bacterium | reverse complement strand
TGATCGGCCTGAAGAGCCGGTTCCAGCGGATGCCTTTGTCCCAGCTCATCCAGATCAGCGAGGCCTTGCCGACGATGTGGTCTTCGGGCACGAATCCCCAGAAGCGGGCGTCCTGCGAGTCATGGCGATTGTCACCCATCATCCAATAGTAATTTCCTTTGAAGGTGTATCGGGTGACGGCGCTTCCGTTGAGGTAGTATTTGCCGTCCTTTTCTTCGAAGTCGTTGTCTTCGTAGGTGCGGATGACCCTTTCGTAGAGGGCGTAGTTCTCAGGGGTGAGGGTGATGGTCATACCCGTTTTGGGCACTATGATGGGGCCGAAATTGTCAATGGTCCAATGGCATAACGGCGAGTAAGGATAGACGCTATACGCGCTGTCGATCACGGGACCGATGCTGTCCGCGAAATGATTTTGCACCATCTTTTGGTAGGCTTGCTGTTCGAGAAGGATGCGGTATACATCGGGCCTTTCCGTTTGTCGAAATTCATCGTCTTTGGTGATATCGACGTCGTATTGCTCCTTCATTGGTTGTTCGTCGATGGCCTGGCCTTTGGTCTTGACGACATACCAGGTCTCGGATTCGGGCGGAAGGGGCTGAGGCGTTCCGTTGATGGATACCACCTGATCCTTTATCTGCAGGGTGTCGCCGGGAATGCCGACACAGCGTTTGATATAATTCTCCTCTTTGTCGACGGGCCGCAGCACGATGGGATATTTGTCGGGGTCGCTCAGTATGACCTCGCGGCCGCTGTCGACATTGCCGTTGCCGATATCGCGCATGGCCTGGTAATAGGTTATCTGCGATTGATAGTCGGGGGTATTGATCACCGTGTCGCCTACGGGGAGGTTGAAGACTACGACATCGCCGCGTTTAACGGGGCTTGGAAACCAGCGGATATAGGGCAGCTTGATCCATTCGAGATAGCTTTTGCGTTCGCCGAGGGGAAGGGTGTTATGAACGAAGGGAAAGCTCAGCGGTGTCGCGGGGATGCGGGGGCCATAGGCGAATTTGCTGACGAAGAGATAGTCGTTGACGAGCAGGGATTTCTCCATTGATCCGGAGGGGATCACATAGGCTTCGAAGACGAAGGTACGGATGAGCGTCGCGGCTACTACGGCGAAGACGGCGGCGTCGACCCATTCGCGGGCTTTGCCTTTTTTATATTTTCTGGCGGCGTCTACACCGATATAGTTGGTGTTGGCATCTGCGCCGATTGCCGGTAAATAGATCATGGGCAGCAGGGCGGCGAGGGCGTGTTCCCAGAGGTGAAATTTGCCAAAGGTCTTCACGAATTCGACGTAGAGACCCATGGTGATGAACCAGCCCATCACCGGGACGAGCTGCCAGAAGACCCAGTGGCTGGGGCGCCCGGCGAGATCCTGCATGATCCAGGTGTTGTAGAAGGGGATGAAGGCTTTCCAGCTTGGCGTGCCCAGGCCTGCCTTTTTGAAAAGGAGGTAGAGGCCGGGTGCCGGGAGAAGGACAAGGGCTAACTGAATGATCAGTAATACGAGGACCTGGTGCATGGGCATATCTTGCGCTTTTTGAGGGCCGTTCTGGCGTAGACCAAGTTATTGGTCGCGCGAAGGGCGCAAAAGTTACAGTATTTAGGATGATGCCAGGATGCGGTGGGTGGGTCGCTTTGGGTGTGTAAGAGCCTGTCCGGGCAGGAGGGCCGGGCCGGGTAACGTCGCCGATACTGAAAAGGTTGATTATCAGGCGATAGAGGAGGTGAGGGGTTAGCCTCTATTTAAAAACACTTCCCTGAGGGATTTGTCCCAGTGATCTTTGCTGACCTTTTGGGCTTCCGTGCCGCGGTCATAGTCCCAAAACCGGGCTTCAGAGGAGGAGCAGCGAAAGGTGATCTCAAAATTGTTCCTGTCTGTAGGATACATTGCCGAGCCGCAAACCGGACATTTCATTGGTCCTGCGGCAATGGGGAGCTCGCCCATGGATTCTTTAAGAGATTGCATTTTTGATAAAATATTAAAGGGTCTACGGATTTTTCCAGGGTTATGACAAGCAACCTCTTGATCTGTTCGCGCCGGGCCGGCGGCCGAAACCGCTGGCTTTGAGCGTAGTGTAAAAACTACACAAATTTACGAATTTATTTTTAGGTGTGCAAGGGGGCCGCAGGGTCCCGGGGGGACTGGGTAGCGGTCGGGCGGCCAGGGTTCGATAGGCGTCTGGGCGGGCTATTTTTGGGCGAACTTTTCCTTAATTATCTTGAGCTGGGCGGGGGTGAGGGTGGTGGTTTCGCGGAGGGTGCGCAGAAAGTACTCCATCTCGGGTCTGGAGCCGGGGTAGCCGGTGTTGTCGCCTTTACCAGTGGGAGCGACGCCGTGGGATTTGATGCGCGAGTCGGCGATGACGGATCCGTCCGGATTCATGATGAGGTAAAACGGGATGCCGCAGTTTTGGTTGGCATATTTGGCGTAGAGCTCTTCGGCGCCGGGGTTTTCCAGGCCGAGCTTGTCGGGCGATTCGGCGATGTCCAGATGACAGACGACGAAACTCTGATCGAACAGCGGCTTGCATTCGGGGCTGGCCATCATCGTGTCCAGCTTATGACACCAGCTGCACCACGAGGCGTGAAAGATCACCATCACCTTTTTGTGCGACGCCGCGGCTTCGGCACAGGCTTGTTTGACGATCTCGTCGGCCGAGGGTGGGGTTGCTGTATTGGCAACTGCAACGAACGAGCTCAACAGGTAGACTACGAGGATGGCTGTTTTCATCCGTCTAATTTAAGGATTGAATGGGGAAGGACCTAATATGCGAAGCAGCACTTACTTACTAGTAAGTAAGTGCTGGCTAGTGCTAATAGGCCTCCGGCCGCAGCTGGTCTAAAATCGGTTTTTCGAGGCTATTGAGCTCGTTTTGTTCCGGCTTTAATAGTTCAAGCACTTCTATGACGTTGTCACCCTTTTTTAGCCATTCGGCCGGGACATAGATTGTTTGCTGCGGGCCGAGCTCCCAGTAGCGGCCCAAGTTATGTCCATTGATCCATACGCAGCCTTTGCCCCATGGACGCATGTCGAGATAGGTGTCGCCGACGGCGTCGAGATGGAATGTCGCTTTTTTGAGGGTCGGCATTTCGGGGGCGGCGGGGATGGCTTTGGTGCGCTGCTTTGCAAACGAGGCGGCGGCCGAGGGCTGTTTGGTAGCGGCGGCGGTTGCGGCTCGGGCGGTTGGGCGTTGGGTGACGGTTGCGGGCCGGGTCGCGACGGGCCCGGCGGGTTTGGTGGCGGCGACGTGGTCGAAGGGGAAGGAGTACATCTTCCAGCCTGTGAGCTCGCGGTCGTTGAGGGAAACGCTTTGCGTGATGCCCTTGTGATTCTTCAGCAGATTTGGGCCATAGTTGATCCGGCCCATATTTTCGACGAGGATATCGAGGATTGCGCCACCGGCGGGAACGGAGATCGTGAGGCTGTCTTGCTTTTTCATCCTGTCGAGGATGCCTTGCCTCTTCCCATTGACGAACACGATCGCGTAGTCGCGGACGCTATCTATGCGAAGGAGCGCCGTGGTGGGGGCGGCGGTGGCGACATGGGTGGGCCGGGTGGGCCCGGCGGAGACGATAGTGCGGTAGAGGACGTAGCCGTAGGCTTGATGCAACGCTTCGAAGGTTAGCGGACGCTGGGACTCCTTTGGTGTGGGAAGCATGTCGACTAAAGGTGTTTGCTCGTGAAAGACGATTGGGGGAAGGATGATCGTGGGCTTGGGCGCGGGGACGTCGGGCAGACGCTGGCCCGCGGGCAGATGACGGGCGATCACGTTTCTGAAGACCATAAACTTTTCTGTGGCATTACCTGCTTCGTCGAGCGGCGCATCATAGTCGTAGCTGCTGACCTGCGGCTGGTAAAAAGAGGTATCATAACAGTTGGCGCCATTCATGAACCCACGGGTCGTGCCGCCATGAAACATATACATGTTGATGGAAAGCCCGGCCGATAACACTGAATCCAGCTGCTGCGCATATTTTTCCGCAGGCACCGTATGATGAGGCTCGCCCCACCAGTCAAACCATGCCGGATACCATTCCGCCATAAAATAGGGTCCCTTGCCGCCATGGAGGTTGTTGATGATCGCCTTTACCTTCTCCGGCGAGTTATCGCCATTGATAGCAGGAAGGAACGCGGGTGTCGTGCCTTTCGTAATATCTTTAGCCGCATCACAGGTGTTCAGCAAACAGTTGAAGCCGGCGTTTATAAACATCTTTCGGTTGGTCTCGAGATATTCACGGTCGGCGCCGTACGCCCCGTATTCGTTTTCGACCTGAACCATGAGGATATTGCCACCATTAGTGACGAGGAGGGGAGAGAGTTCCTTCCCCACCCTGGTAATATAACGTTGATACTCTTTAAGGTATTGCGGCTCCTTGCTGCGCACCACCAATCCGGGAATATTCTGTAACCAGTAGGGATAGCCGCCAAACTCCCATTCCGCACACACATATGGGCTGGGGCGAAGCAAGACCCATAGTCCTTCTTCTTGCGCAGTCCTTACAAATGCGGCAATGTCATTGTTCCCCGAAAAGTCGAATACCCCTTTTTCCGGCTCCTGCAAATTCCAGAATACGTATGTTCCAATGGTGTTTATGCCCATGGCCTTTGCCATCCTCATCCGCTGTCTCCACGCGGCCCTGGGAACGCGGGGATAATGCATCTCCCCCGATATGATCTGAAACGGTTTGCCATCGAGTAAGAACGCCGTATCATTTGTCGTGAAGGTATGCCGCCGCTGGAACGGGGGGCTGACCGCGGATGTTTGCGCCTGGCCAAACGAAGAGCTTAACATGACCAATACACCTACTAGAGCCAAAAAATATCTAATCATCTTTCCAATTTTTATATTTTATCTGCGGGTGAGAATGCGCATCGTCTGATCGTTGATGCCCACCAGGATCAGATCACCGCCTTTCCCGTTCTTTATACTTTTGATGTCTTTTACATCGCCTTTTATAAAAATGCCCCGAGGGACCGGCGCGAAATTTCCGTGTCCTTCTCCATGGAGCAACAGACCATAAGAAGCATCATAACGCCCGCCGATCACCTCAGCCTGGTATTCGTTCCCCGCCAGCACCAGATCTACTTTTCCATCACCATCGAGATCGCGGGCAAGGATCGCATTCACCGGTGCAAATTGCGCTTGCAGCGGTAAGAGGTGTTTGCGGAATTTGCCACCGCCGAGATTTTCGAACCAGCAGGTATGCAGTTCACTGCAGTTAAGCGTGAGGGCGTCTTTCATCGCTTCGGCGGGAAGGATCTGTGCGAGACCGGCCTTAGCGAAATCGGTGTTGGTTGGGAAACGATCTTTGAATGACGGCTCCTGACGGCTCAGGTGGTTGAGATCCATGCCCGGTTGTAGCGTCTTCTTGCCGGTTTCATCCGGGATATCATAGCAAAGCAGCGGGGTGATCCGGCCATTGCCCTGGAAGTCTTTTGCGATCAGCCGCATCGGCGTTTCCGCGGAGACATGATAGGGATTGTTGGTGCCGAGGTTGCCGGCGATAATGTCCAGATCGCCATCGCCATCCACGTCCGCCACCGCGAGGCTTTTCCACATGCCGGGATCGTCGCCCAGGCCCGCGGCATCGGTGAGCTCTTTTAATTGTCCGTTGTCGGGCTTGAAGATGCGCACCGGCATCCAGTCCCCTGCGATGATAAGCTCGTTTTGGCCATCGCCGTCTATATCGGCCCATAGGGATGCTGTGACCATTCCGGCTTCCGACAGTGCGGGACAGGTCTCCGCAGTGATGTCCACGAATGCGCCGTTGCGATACTCCAGCAGAAAGCTTTTGGGGGAGTAGGGATAGTCCAGGGAGACGCGGCCGCCAATGAAGACGCGAAGCGGAGCGGGCGCGGCGGGCCGGGGGGTGTCGCCGGGCGCGCGCGGGGCGGTGTGGCTGCCGCTGAGAGCGGGCCCGCGGCTGGGGGTGCGGCCGCCGCCAGGCGAAGCGCTGCCGCCGGTGAAGCTGATGGTTTGGGCTATCGTATTGACAGATGCCGGGAAGGCGTCGGGTCTGAGGGTGAAATTGCCCTTGCCATCATTGACATAAAGCCGGGGCGTGAGGAATGGCGAGCCTTTGCCGAATTCGCTGCTGCCGCTTGCGACGATGAGGTCGAGGTCGTGATCGCCATCTACGTCGACTAAAATGCTTTGCATGTCTTCCTGGTGTTTGACGCCACTCACCAACGGCTTGCCTATAAAGGTGCCATTTGGTTGTTGGAGCCAGACTTCCCCGCTTTGGTTGAAGGCGCCGCCGATGAAGAAATCCATGAGGCCATCGCCGTTGAGATCGCCGGTGCTGATAAACGGACCGGCTTGCGAAAATTTTTGCGGGAGGAGAGAGTTGAAGGCAAAATCGTTGAAAAAGGTTTCCTGGTGTTTGAAATTGACACGCAGGGAATCGGTGATGTCGCGGAAGGTCGCGGCGGGGGCGGTTGACGCCAGGGCCGGGGAGCTGGGATTCGCGGAGGGGCCGCGGGAGGGCTGCAGCACGGATGGGGTCGCAGCGGGGGCGGAGGTTGCGGACAGGCCAGGGGAGGACGGGGCGGTGGCGGGGGCTGCTGCTTCGGCTTCGGGTTCGGTGAGGGTCAGCGTGGTGTCGATGGCGATATGCTGCAAGTGTTGCGTCCGCCCGCAGGGCCAGATGACGGTGACGCTGTCGACGCGGCCGGCGGGACCCAGTCCGAAGTGGGGCCGCGGATCTATCGAAGAAGCATAGCCGCGCACTGGATATTGCTCCACGGTCTGCACGACGCCATTTTGCCACAACCGGATCTTTGTGCCGATGCCATCGCGGTTGAGGCTGTCGCCGTGCAACACGAAAGTGACGTAGTGGGAGGGCGCGTGCATGGCCGGCTGGCTCGTGGGCTCGTTAGATGATTGGTTGGGCGTGGGTGCGGCCTGGGGTGCGAACTCGCGGCTATTGTTGATATATACCGACGCTTCCTGATCGATGTTGTTGACCACCAGATCCAGATCGCCATCGTTGTCCAGATCGACGTACGCGGCTCCATTGGAGATCGCTTTTTCGTCGATTCCGGAAAGTTGCGATTCATTCGAGAACGTACCGTCGCCGTTGTTGCGGAAATAATATTTTCGCAGGGCTATCTTGCCCATGCTGTCCAGCTGTTTTCTTAACAGCGCGTCACGCGTTTCCTTGTCGATGCGGCCATAGGTTGCGACCCGGTAGTCGATGAAATCCGCATTGATCAGATCGCGGCCTTCGCCGTTAGTGATGGTGATGTCCTTGTAGCCATCGTTGTCAAAGTCGGCGAGGAGGATGCTCCACGACCAGTCCGTCTCGGCGATGCCCGCGAGCTGGCCGATCTCGCTGAAATAGGGGAAGCCGGACGGACGGATGTCGGACGTGCGCCCAAGGCAGGGGGGCGGAAGCCGGACGGCGCCACGAAGGCAGAGTGGCGCACCGGTCCGGCGGGAGAAAGGTCCGGCGGGCAGCCAGTTCCCGCGATTTAGCTGCAACATATTCCGCATGAATTCGGGCTGGAAGCCGGCGCGGCGCTCGAGCTCGTAACGCTCATAACTCATGAACGAATACATCGTTTTCTTGCGATAGTTGTCGCCTGGCATCATGTCGAGGGTAGCGATATCGGGCAGCCCATCGTTGTTGACATCGGCGGCATCGACGCCCATGCTGCTGTAACTTTGATGCCCGAGCGACTCGGCGATCACATTCGTAAAGGTACCATTCCGATTGTTGAGCCACAGCAGGTCATTGCTGAGATAATCGTTCGTCACATAGACATCGGGCCAGCCATCGCCATTGAAATCACTCACGACGACCCCCAACCCATAGCCGTCATCCCGGATGCCGGCCGAGAGAGAGACATCTTTGAACCAGGGGTGACCAGTGCCTGCGAGAGCGCCCATGTTCTTATACAGCTTGTCGCTGCGGATCGACGAACCACTGGTGTCGGGCTTGACAATATCGTTTTGCGAGACGGAGGGATGCAGCTCGTGGCGTACGAGATACATATCCGGCAACCCATCCCCGTCGTAATCGAAGAAGGCGGCTTGCGTACAGAAGCCCGTGTCGGCCAGACCGTATTCCGCGGATCGTTCCGTAAACGTAAGATCGTGGTTGTTGATGAAAAGCAGATTGTGGTGGGGCGCGTTACCCGATACACACACATAGATATCGGGCCAGCCGTCGTTGTTGACGTCCACCACACTGATGCCTGTGCACCAGCTAGTTGTTTCGACACCCGCGGTCGAAGTAATATCGCGAAATTGATGATTCCCTAGATTGAGATAGAGCCGGCTCGAGGTTTGATTGCCGCCGAAGAAAAGATCGGGCAAGCCGTCCTTATTAAAATCGCCCACGCCTACCCCACTCCCCATATACGCATATTCATCGGCGATGAGATTCACGGAGTCGTTTTCCGTGATCGTATTGTTGAAATGAATGCCGGAGACGGAAGGGTCGAGCCTGGTGAAGAGCGTCGGCGGCCGCCGGTTGCACGAAACCGCAAGACAAAGCAAAAGCCAAGACGCGATCACCTTGTTCATATCAATGGTAATTTGCCACCAATGTAGTAACACTTCTTGGCTCTAATTGAATATTACCCGCCGCCATGGTCGTTTTTTGAAGATTTTTACCCGCGCTCGTCACATAGGCGCCCAGGGAGCTGCCCGTGAGCGTCGCGGAACCGCCCAGCCCGGAAAGGGAAATCGTAGAAGCAGTCGTTTCGGTATTGATCAGGACGATGACCACGGTCTTGGCCACGGGGTCCGTATATGCCGACACCATGATACCGCCGGCCGCATTCACGGGATCCGTATTACCGCCCAGCACCGCATCGACCCGGACCATCCCGGGCCGAACGAACCGCGAGAAATTGCCCAGGCACCAGAGTTGTTTGGAGTCGGATACGAGCCCGTCCGTCTTAGATTGCTCCGGGTCCATCGCGCCGTTAGGGGCATTGATGTAAACCAGTCCGTCACTGTAATCATATGGGTTGATCCCCAGCCACCATTGCCAGGAAGAGGCGCCTCCAACGGCGAGATCGTTGTGGATCACCTTAGCGACATAGAGACCATAGTCGATGTTGGTATTCCGCGGATAGCCATTGAGGGTTCCGCAAATGCTGCCGAGGACGCCGAACTCGGTCATCCAGAGATTGAGCCCCGCATTGGTGTTCTTCGCGGCTGTAGCAACGGCCTGCCTGTCCTGTACCAGGGTGTTATCAGGACAGGTCGTAAAATAGCTGTGATAGGAGATCGTGTTGTCGACATTGGGCACGGCGCCGATATAGTTGGGATTGGAAGCATTAAACCATTGGTTGATCTGGTCGCCGCGGTCATCCGTTGTCGCCGTGTTCAGAAAGGTGATCTGCCCCGCCTCGCCGGTCACCACATGGGTGTTGACGCCGGCGGCCTGAAGGTCGGGACCGAGGATCTTGACGAGACCCGCAATATCGGTATTGGTAGCGGCGGTGCCTTCCTGGTTGTTGGAGGAGCCCCAGTTCCACTGGGGTTCGTTTACCGGGCTTACATAGTCCAGTGGTGTGCCGGTCGATTGAAAGTGCTCGCAGACGGCGACGAGGAAGTCGGCGTAGTTCTTAAAGTTCGAAGGGACGAGATTGAATTGGTTACTGCCTGTGCCACAGGCTTTGCCATTAATGGTCATAAAAACGGGAGGAGAGCAGGCGAAACCCAACAGGTATTTGACACCACGCTGTTTAGCCGCATTGAGGAACCATTGTTGTCCCTGCTGCTTGTTCCAGTTGTAGGTTCCATCCGGGTTTTGAAAACACTCCTCCCGCCTGTAATCATCCGCGATGCCGCTCGAGTCACCCTGCTCGAAGCTGCCAGCGCCGATATTGAAACGCCAGAGCGACAACCCGATGCCTTTTGGGTTGCCGCCGGCATCCACATCCATGCTAAAAAGATAGTCGGCTATCTGGTTCTTCTTTGCGAGGTCGGCCCAGTTTCCCACGAATTTCGACGACCAGGCATCCGACGCACCAAAACTGTGAATGGTTTGATGCGTTCCGGCGAGGTTGACCTGAAGCTGTGTGACCTGGCTGGCCTGGTTACAGGTGTCGCAGGTGGTCGTCGGTGGAAACGAACTGGATGACGGCTTGCAGCCCAATACCAGGGTAAGGATGCCGAAGAGAAGATTTAGCATAGCGTGTGGGGTCTTTTTCATTTGAGTACTGCTTAGTAGCCCGGATTTTGAGTGATCTTGCCATTGCCTGCTTCGATCTCGGTGAGCGGGATCGGGAAGAGGTCATTCGTCCCCGGGATATACAGTTTCCCCTTATTCTGCGTTACTTCCGCGAGATTGGTCCGGCCATCATAAGGATCGGTGTTTGTCTGGAGCCATTGTACATAGGTGCCGTTTGGCCCGAACATGCTTGACATCAGCGTGACGCCGTTTACTTTTACCCGGTGCAGGTCATCCCAGCGTACGTCGGCATATTCACCGGCGAGCTCAAGGCGTTTTTCGAGGATGATGGCGTTGATCAATGCGTCGCCGGAGAGGCCGGTTTTTGGCGCCAGGTTTACGCGGGCCCGGACCTCGTTGAGCAGGGTGCTGGCGGTGGTTGCATCGCCTGTGCGGGCGGCGGCTTCGGCGTAGATGAGCATCACATTCGCCAGGCGCATAAAGATATAGGCCTTGGGCTGCCAGCGGCCGGCATAGCCCTGGTTGGCGGGATTACGTTCGGCCAGGGGGATATAGTATTTCCGCCAGTTGCGGCCGGAAGTATTGCCGCTGGGGTTGCCATTCCAGCTGGTTACGGCGGGGTCGCCGGCGACGGGCTGGCCATCCTTGATGATGGTGTTTACGCGGCGGATGCTGTCGCCTTCGTTGAGGAAGGCATCTTCGAGGTTGCTGCTGGGCACATGCCAGCCCCAGCCACCGTCCTTGCCGCTGCCGGCGATCACCGGGTTCACGTTGCCGATGAGGTTGTTGGCGCCGATCTCGAAGATAGACTCCTGCCCGTTGTAATACGCCGTTTTAAAGATATCGCCGTAGTTGGGCTCGAGATGGTATTCGTTCAACCCGAGCAGCGCGCTGGCCGCCATCACGGTCGAGTCGTAGTTGCCGGACCAGAGGTTCGCATAGGCCAGGTAGGCCATGGCCGCGCCCTTGCTTGCCCGTGCCATGTCCGCGGTGGTAGTATAGTCTTTACGCTGGGGCAGGTTGGCTTCGGCGTATTCGAAGTCGGCCTTGATGAAGGCCCAGGTCTCGGCGAGCGAGGAACGTTTAAGGGGGATATCGGCTGTCGTGGTCTTTTCGTTATACAGCGATACGCCGCCATAGTTCTTTGCGAGGTCCATGTAGAAGAAGCCGCGCAGGAAGTGCAGCTCGCCGAGCAGGCGGGTCCTCAGGCTGGCATCGATGGGTGCGGCAGAGATGTTGAGTATCCCGAAGTTGCATTGGTTGATGCCCTGGTAATAGAACTGAAACAGACCAACCACGTCGCCCGCGGTGGAATTGATGGCTTCGAGGCTGCCTACGGCCCGGTAGGACGCGGCATTGCTGAAGCCGCCGAGGTTACCCAGCCAGCCATTGTCGGTAGCCGTTTCGAGGACCACGCGTGTCCACATGGTCTGCCACCAGTCGTTCAAATTAATCGCCGAGTAACAGCCGGTGACATAGCTGATGCAACCGGAAGCCGAGTTGAAAGTCCCCGTGTTCTGTACGGTTTCCAAGCCGTAGTAAGGAATATTCGTGAAGCTTTTCTTGCAGGAGGTGAACACGATCGCACCTGAAAGAAAGTAAATCAATATGCTCTTTATATTTTTCATCTTAAGATCTTTATAGTTAAAAATTATAATCCCAGGGCTACGCCGGCATTAAAGGACCTGGGGACGGGGTATTGCCCGCGATCGATACCCTGGTACTGCTGGCTATCCGATTGTATCTCCGCATTGAAGCCCGAGTATTTGGTGAACGTATGGATGTTCTGTGCGCCCACATAAACCCGGAGGCTTTTGATGCCGTTAACTTTCAACGTGGGGAAAGTGTAGCCCAGCTGCAGGTTGTGGATGCGGGTAAAGCTGCCGTCTTCTATATACCAGCTGGAGAAGTTGTAGTTGTTGCCGGTCGCGGGGTTGGGATTAGAGGCCTTGGTATTGTCCGTACGCCAAACATTGTTGTAGCTGCCTGCGATGACATTGGAGGCGCGGTCGCCTGTGATCAGGTAGCGTTTGGTGGTGTTGACGACTTTTTGGCCGTAAGAGCCGTAGAGTTCTACCCGGAGATCGAATCCTTTGTAGTTGGCGCTGATGGAGAAGTCCGCGTTCAGTTTCGGGTAGGGATTGCCGAGGAAGGTACGGTCGTCCGTGGTGTTGATAGGACCGGACGTGCCATATTTGGCGTATTTGAAATCGCCGGGTTTGGCCAGGGGCTGGATCATGGCGCCCGTTTTATCTTTATAGTTGTTGATCTCGTCCTGCGATTGGAAGATGCCGAGCACCTTGTAGCCATAGTAAGCGCCTACCACGCCGCCGGTGTACATCCTGGTAAAGGACATGCCAAACCGCTCCTGCTCTCTATAGCCATCCTGTGCGCCGACATCCAGGCCCTGGACTCCGCCGAGGCTCGCGTATTTCGACACCACATGGCTCAACGACAGCTTGGGAACGATGCGCAGGCCATCGCCTGTGGAGAAGATATAGCTGGTGGTAAACTCGTAGCCTTTGTTGCTGATGCTGGCGATATTCTCGGTGGGGCTGTTGGGCTGACCTGCGCTTAAGGGGATTACGGGCAGGGTCAGGATCGCGCCGCTCGACTTGTTGTCGAAGTATTCGATCTCGAAATTGAGCCTGTTGCCGAATGCCGTTCCCTCGAAACCGAGGCCGCGGTCCATATCCGTTTCCCATTTGAGGTTGGGGTTGCCGATCTGCGTGGGGGCCGTGCCGTATGCCTGCTGGCCGGCAAACGAGTACTGGGCGCCGGTGGACACGAGGCTGTACCAGGTGCTGCGGGTGATCGCGTCGGCATTGCCGCGCTGACCCCAGCGGGCTTTCAGCATCAGATTATTGAGCCAGGCGGCACTGCTCATAAAATTCTCCGCCGAGATCCGCCAGCCGAGGGAGACGGAGGGGAAGAAGGCATATTGGTTGCTGGGCGGGAATTTCGAGTTGCCATCGCGGCGGCCGTTGGCGGTCAAATAGTATTTGCTGTCATAGTTGTATTCCAGGCGACCGAAGTAGGCGGAACGGCGCACCCAGTAGGCGTTGTTGATGCCGCCGGTGGTGCTGGCATTCCCCGTAAGCGCGTTGGTCCCGAATGCGGCCAGCACGGCAGGGTTGGTGAGATCCATGTTGAGGTAGTCCTCGTAGGCGAACAAGAGGTTGTTGCCGTTGGTGCTGTCCGCGGAGACCTTTTGGCTGCTGCCGTAATATTCTTTCTGTTCCGCGGCTTCCTGGCCGAGCAAGGCCGTGAAATGATGTTTTTCCGCGACGTCGAATTTATAGGTGAGCACGTTGCTCAGCAGCCAGTTCCATTTGACGTCGAAGCTGGAACCAGCCACGGTGAGGTTACTGAAGTTGTTAGGATTGAGATAATACCTGGGGACGAAATAGCTGGCGGTGCTGGCATCGACGTTGCCGCCTCCCGTGGTACGGAAGGTGAGGCCTTTGATGGGTTGGATCTCCATGAAAGCGCTGCTCTGGATGCCGTACAACTGATTTGGGTTCAGGGTAGAGCGGTTCATGCTAAACACATAGTTGGGCGGAGGGGTCCCGTTGCCGGCGCCGCCGTACGGTGTGCCATAGGCGCTCCAGGTGGCATCATACAAGGTGGGATCCGCCGAAGCGGGGATGTGTTGCAGGTTCGGGTTGATATAGGGACTCGTGACGGGGTCGGTGGTCAACAGGCCGAGGAAGTCCACGGGGGTGTTGATCCAGTATTCGTAGCGGGGGGCTATGGAGCCGCCGAATTTTAGCCAATCGTTAATCCGGAAATCGCCGGTGAAACGGCCGGTGATCCTTTTCCAATCGCCGACTTTGGTGTTGGCATGGGCGTCGGTATAGCTGAGGCTCATGGCGTATTGCGATTTGTCCGTCCCGCCGGTGTAGCTGATCCCGAGGTTTTCGGTGGGGCTGTGAGGGTTGATGACGGCTTTCCACCAGTCCGTCGACCGGGTGGTGTCATATTGGTTGGTGGTCGTTTCGGCCAAGGTGAAGCTGGGGTTGGAAAGCCGCTGGAATTTCAGCCATTCCGCACTGCCGGCCATGGTAAAGGGTCTTTTGAGCGTTTGGGACTGGTAGTTCTCGGTGATGTTCAGATTGTTCTGGCCGGCCTTGCCTTTTTTAGTCGTGATCACAATGACGCCGCTGGCGGCCTGGGCGCCATAGATGGCGGCGGCGGAGGCATCCTTGAGGACGTCCATCCGCTCGATGTCGTCGGGGTTGATGGAGTTGAAAAATCCGCTGGTGATGGGTACGCCGTCGACAATCAGCAGGGGCTGGCTGGATCCCTGGATCGTATATACTCCTCTTATATAGATGTTGGGCTGGGCTCCGGGACCGCCGGAGCTCGAGAGCACCCGTACACCCGGCACTTCGCCCTGGAGAGAATTGGCGGCATTGGGGTCCTTAAAAGTGGTAAGGTCTTTTCCCGAGATGGAGCCTACCGAGCTGATGAGGTCGGCTTTTCTTACCGTCCCGTAACCAACGACGACGACATCACCCAGGCCTTCCGTTGTCACTTCGAGCTGAACCGCCATGTCTTCGGCCGCGGGAACGGTTTGAGGGGCATAGCCGATATGGGTGAAGATAAGCTTGGAGTGTGTGGGAGCATGAATGGTGAAGGCGCCTGCATCGTTGGTCTTGGTGGAGGTCCTGGTGCCCTGAACGGTAACAGTCACACCCGCGAGTGGGGAGCCGCCTGCGGTGACTTTTCCCGTGACCGCCTGCTGGGCCCATAGCCCCGTGGAGGCGCAAAGTAATAAGATGCAAATGGTAAGCATTCTTCGCCCGGCCCTGAGGGGGACAGAAGAATTCCTGGCTGTGCTAGCAGCCGTGCGCAATAGACTTCTCATAATGACAAGCAGCGTTTAGTTTAGTAATTGTATTTCTTAAGCAACAATGCAAAATAGCCGTGGGTTAGACGGTTAATGGGGGGTAAAACGCACAGGAATGGGGGGTAAAATGGGCGGAGACCCGAAAAATTAAAATTTTTGGGGGATAATGTTAAGCTCTTTATTGAAGGAGGGCTTGTACTTTTTTATGTATTCGGACGGGGTGATGCCAAAGATGCCGACGAATTGCTCGCGGAAGTAGCGGGCGTCGCCGATACCGACCTGGAAGGCGGCCTGGCTCACGTTCATATTTTCGGTGAGCATCAGGACGGCTGCTTTTCTGAGGCGGATGGACCGGATGAAGGCGTTGAGGCGCTGGCCGGATATGGTCTTCACCTTTTGGTTGAGCCGGGAATGGCTCATGCCCATGGCCTGGGAGAATTTCTTCATTGTAAACTCCTCGTTATCAATATTTTCCTCTATCACCGCGATACATTTCCGGAGGAAGTCCTGGTATTCGACGGGGACCTTGACGGTGCTTTCGCGGAGGGTGATGCTATCGAGGAAATAGCGCTGGAGGTTATTCCGGTTTTTGAGCACGGCTTCGACACGGGCGAGGAGGTGTTCGCTATCGAAGGGCTTGGTGAAATAGTCGTCTGCACCCCCTTCGATGCCTTTTAGTTTTGTTTCGCTGGCGGAGCTGGCGGTGAGGAGGATCACCGGGATATGACCCATGGTGTCGGATTGCTTGATCTTTGTACAGAGCTCGATACCGTCGATGCCGGCCATATTAATGTCACTTATTATAAGATCGGGCATGTATTCTTCGGCCATTTTGAGGCCTTGGGTCCCGTCGCTTGCCGTGTAAAGGATGTATCTGGGCTCGAGCAGTTTGGATAGGTATTGCAGCACTTCCAGATTGTCGTCGATGAGGAGGATGGATCTTTTGTCGGTGACGATCTCCTCCGCCGTCCGGGTATTGCTGGGTATGGCTTCGGCTTCGGGGCTTTGTTCTTCCATGAGCTCTTCGAGCAGTTCCGCCTTTTTCACGGAAGTGTCCATGACGAACGCCTCGGCGAGGTTCGGGATACGGGTGAACAGGTGGATGGTAAATACGGCGCCTTCTCCGGGGGCGCTTTTGCAGGTGACGGTGCCTTTGTGGCGTTCGATGAAATGTTTTACGAGGAAGAGGCCGATGCCGAAACCGGAATTCCCTTTGGTGCCGGCGTCTACTTGCTGGAATTTGTCGAATACCCTGGCGAGATCGGCTGGATCGATGCCGCAGCCGGTGTCGCGGATGCTGATGGAGACCTGATCGTTTTTGGCTGTTAGTTCGAAGTCGATGCGGCCACCGGGGGGCGTGAATTTAAAGGCGTTGGAGAGCAGGTTGAAAAGGGCGATCTCGATCTTTTCGTAGTCGCCCTGGATGACGACTGATTGCGCCCGGGCGGTGAACTGGTAGTCGATATCTCTCGAAGCGGCCTGCTGGGTAAAACACTGATAGACTTCATTGCAGAGTGCTACTATATCTATGGTGGAGATCTTGAGGATATCGGCGCCGCTATCCGCCTTTCGGAAAAGCAAAAGCTGATCTACGAGACTCAGCAGTCGCCGGGCATTGCGGTGAGCGACGGCAAGGTCTTCGACGGGCACCTTGCCGTCCGGCTGGCGCATCGCTTTTTTGAGCGGGTCGATGATCAACGCCAGCGGCGACCGGAATTCGTGGGAGATATTCGTAAAGAAGGAGAGCTTTCTTTCGGCGAGATTCTTTTCTTTTTCGTTTTCGAGATGCGCCAGCTTGATCTCGAATTTCAGCCGTTCTTGTTTTCTCGCGTATTCGATATAGAGATAGACGGACCCGGCGAAAGCCAGGACATAAAGCAGCCAGGCCCACCAGGTTTGGTACCAGGGGGGCAGGACGACGATCCTGAGCAGTGTGGTTTCCTGGCTCCACTTGCCGTCCGGACCAGCGATCTTGACCTTGAAGTCATAATTCCCGGCCGCGAGACGGGAGTAATTGGCGGTGCGGGCGTTGTTGATATAGTTCCAGGTCTTATCCCATCCATCCAGATAGTAAGCGTATTTGATCTTTTCCGCGCCGGAATAGGTGAGGGCAAGAAAATCCATGGAGAGGATCGACTTGGCGAAGGGTACCGTGATCTCGGTGATCTTTTCCATGTCGCGACCGGAGATATAGGAGGTGTCGGCTTCCACCGGTGAGTTATTGATCTTGATGCCATCGAGGAAGATCTTCGGGGCCGTCGCGCTATAGTAGATGCTGTCCGGGAAAAAGTAATTGAAGCCCTTGATGCCGCCAAAGAGGAATTCGCCGGTGCTTAACGCGGCTGCCGCATTGAAGCTGAATTGGTTGCTTTGGAGACCGTCACTCTGGGTGAAATTCCTGCAAGTCCTTGTTCTTTCGTTGAATTTGGTGAGCCCGTTGAAGGTGCTGATCCAGAGGTTTTGATTTTTGTCTTCAAGGAACCGCAACAGCACATTGCTTGGCAGGCCGTCTTTGGTGGTGAACTGGGTAAACTGGCCGTTTTTGAACAGGAGGAGGCCGCCGCCCTGGGTTCCGATCCAGAGGTTTTTGTCATAGCCTTCGTGAATACAGCGGACGGGATAGCCGATGTTGTAGAGGGTGTGTTTTTTGTGTTTTCGATCGATCTTGATAAGCGTGGTGTAGTTTCCACTCCAGAGATTGCCCTGGCTGTCTTCGGTTATATCCTGAAGATTGGTGAGGTTCTTGTCGAATAAGACGAAACGATTCGCGGTCCTGTCGAGATAATATAGAGAGCCTTCGTTTGTAGCACTGGCCCAAAGCGTTTTTTGTGCATCTTCGTAGACGACCCAGACATTGTTCTCTTCCAGATTGGTGACGGGATTGAAACAGGTGTAGTGTTGGAATTTACCCGTGGCTTTATCGTATTTGTCGACGCCCCCGAACCAGGTGGATATCCACAGGTCGCCCTGATAGTCTTTTATGATACTGGTGATAAAGTTGCTGCTGATGCTCGTGGGGTCATCTGCGTTATGTCTGTAGCATTCGTAGGTGTTCTTTTCGCGGTCCCAATGTCTCAGGCCGTCGCCGTCGGTACCGATCCAGACATTGTGTTTTTCATCTTCGCAAAACGAGAGGATGAAGTTGTCGACGAGGTTGCCGCCGGTGGCGGGTTCGTAGACGACCTTTTTGAACGGCAGTGAGGTGGGATCGACGATATTGATGCCGCCGCGGAGGGTGCCGATCCATTTCCGCCCGTCCGTATCTTCCGTGATCACGAATACGGAGTTACTGTTGATGAGGGGGCTGCCGTTTGCTTTTGTAATAGGGATGGCTTGCGGGGCGTTGTTTGCGAGGGTCCAGAGGCCGGCTCCGTCCGATCCGATCCAGAGGGTGCCCTGCTTGTCGGGGGAAAGGGTTACGACCTTGAATTGCGCGGGCATGAAGTTGCCGGAGTAGGTGTTCGTGGTTTGGTCGTATAGGAAAAGGCCTTCGTCGGTAGCCAGCCAGAGCCGCCCTTGTTTATCCGCCCTGATGCAGTTGACCTGCCGGATGATGTTGTTGATGCTGATGAGGCTTCTTTTTGCCGGGTCATAATTGAACAGGCCCTGGTTTTGCACGAAGATCCAGATGCGGTGGTCAGGGCTTTCTTCCGCGGCGGTGACGTCGTAGTCGCCGGTTTGGACGTGAGCGGCTGTGTGTGCCTGGTCGCCTGCTTGGGCTGGATCACCCGCCTGTGCGCGATCGCCTGCTTGTGGGAGATCCAGGGCGACCTGGAAGCCTTTACCGTTCTCGAATACCAGCAGTCCGTTGTGCTGCGTAGCGACGAGCATGCGACCGCCATCTGCCGCTTTGATCTGATGAACAGCCTGATGCAGGGTCTCCCGTGAGCCGGATAGGCCGGTATACCATACTTTGGAGAATTTGGCGGTGAGAACATTGTAGACGCAGAGTCCTTCCTGGCCGCCGACCCAGATGCGGCGGTCGATGTCTTCTTCGATGGCGTAGATCGTATTGATCGCGAGTGAGGTGGAGTCGCCGATGACATTGTGAAAGACCTTGAAGCCATAGCCGTCATAGCGGTTGAGGCCGTCGTAGGTGCCGATCCACAGAAAGCCATTGTGGTCCTGGCAGATGCTGATGACGGCATTGTTGGAGAGGCCTTGCTCTATTCCGAGGTAGCGAACGGGTAATTCTCCGGCGGTTGCGACCCGGACACAGAGTGTAAGCAATAATAGGAGGACACACCGCATGGGGCGGGAAGATACATAAAAAAATAGCACGATATGTGCTCGCGGGGGTGCTACTTCTGCGTGCTGAGGAAGCTCGCCAGCGTTTGCAGATCCTTTGTCGAGAGGATGCCGCCATATGCGGGCATATTGCCGCCGCCGTTGACGATGCGGATAACGAGGGCCTGGGTGGTAAGCCGGTTGCCGACGGTGCTGAGGTCGGGGCCTGCTTTGCCGCCATAGGTATTGATGGTGTGGCAATATTCACAGCCTTTGTTGTAGAACAGCTGCACTCCGCGGCTCACGGTGGAGTCAGTGGCGCCGATGCCGCCGGGGCGGGCGACGGCTACGGTCAAAGGTTTGGCGTCGAAGTCGGCGGACCAGGGATGTTTGAGGCCCAGAAGGAGGAGGCTGATGACAAAGACTAAGACACAGATCACACCGAACATGGCCCATGGGCGACGGATGGGGCTACGCTCGCCACGGTTCGACAGGAAAGGGATGCAGAATAAGATGATCACAGTGAGGAGGGGGCCGATGGTCATCGCGATCGATTCCACCTTGTGCGGCATCAGCGCAAAGAGCGCGAAGAATAGGACCATGTACCAGTCCGGCGCAGGAGAGGTGTGGATCGACGTTAGGCTTGGGCTGTCCGTGAGTGGGGGGGCGCCCTTTAGCCAGGCGAAGAGGATGATGAGGATGACGATGATGGAGCTGAACAACACATCGCGCCAGGCGGCATGCGGCCAAAAGGGGACCGAATATTTTTTGAGGAAGTCCTCGTACCATTTACGGTAGGTCTTGGGGTCGACCAGGCGGCCGGCTTTGGGAAGTTCCGAGATGCCATGGCGAAAGACGAGCCAGAGGTGCAGGCCTATGAAGATAAAGATGAAGGCCGGGACGATGAATACGTGATAAGAAAAGAACCGGGTGAGACTCTGGCCGCCGATGGTGTCGCCACCCAGCAGGAGTCGTGCCAGATAGGTACCGATGAAGGGCACGCGGCCGAGCTGTTGCGCGGCGACCACGGAGGACCAGACGCCGTTGGAGTCCCATCGCAGCAACTGACCGGTGAAGCCCATGAAAATGGTGAAGATGAGGAGAAAGACTCCGCTGATCCAGTTCATTTCACGGGGATATTTATACGAGGCGGTGATATAGGTTTGTATCATGTGTACTCCTACCATAATGATCATGGCGGAGGCGCCATAGAAGTGGATGCTGCGGAGGGCGTTGCCGAATTTTGCCTGGTAGGTGATGAATTCGAGCGAATGGTAAGCAGTTGTGCTGGAGGGTTGGTATAACAAACTCAAGGCTACGCCCGTCACCACCTGGACGGTGAACATGAAGAGGGTGGCGCTGCCGAAGACATAGGTCCAGAGACCGCGGGGCGGAACGGGGTGGTCTATGAGCGGCTTCAACAGCACCGAGATGCCGGCGCGGTCGTCGAACCAGTGCCAGAGTCGTTTAAAAAATCGCTTCATTGTGTTTTGACGAGTTAGATATTTGTGATAGGCAGCGGTGCGGTCTCCAATTGGATCTCCTGGTTGTTGATACGGACCTTGTACTCCGGTAGTCTTTTGGGCGGCGGGCCGGCGGCGACGGTCCCGTCTTTATAATATACTCCGCCATGGCAGGGGCACATGAAGAGCTGGGCCTTTTCTTCCCAGCGCACGGGGCAGCCGAGGTGTGTGCAGTTGACGGCAAAGGCGGTGAAAGTCTGGTCTTCGTTGTGTCTCAACCAGGCGGCGGACCTGGTGAGCATGCCGGCATATTGTTCGGCGTCGGCATTGTCGAAGTTGACGAGTCTGGTGGTGCCTACAGGGAAGTCGTCTATGTGGCCTACGGTTCGCCAGAAGGTTCGGTTTCGTTCCAGCAGCGGGGCAACGAGGGCGGCGACGACGGGTACGGCCATGACGGCGGCGCTGATGGCGGCGATGCTCAGGCTAACCCGGGTGATGAATTCGGCGCGGCCGATGTTAGCTTCGTCGGCTTCTTGTTTTAGTTTTAGCTCTATGTCATCATTAGTGTTCATGACGGAGAATGTTTATCCAACCTATGAGGGAGATGATGAATACGATGAGTCCGCCGGCGGTGAGGACCCAGGTGGCGATGAGGCCCCAGGCGATAAAGGCGACGCCCATGGCCAGGAAAAACGGGTAGTAGGTGGGGTGCGGCATCTGCGCGGGCTGGGCCAGGAAGCGTTCCATCGGGGGAGGCAACGCGCCGGCTGATCCTTCGGGGGCGGGCAGGGCGCCGGCTGCTTGTTGCGGTGCCGGTAATGATCCGGCTGGTGCGTCGGGGGCCGGCAGCGAGCCTGCAGGGGCATCGGGTGCGGGGAGGGCTTCTTCGGGTGTCGATTCTTCGAAAGATTCGGCTGACATCTTTTAAGGATTTATGAGTGAATGAGGTTTACCGTTTCTTTTAGCGACAGCCAGCGGATGAGCAGCGTCATCGAAGCGCTCAGATAAAGAAAGCAGCACGGCACCCACATGATGAGACCACCGCTTTGCTGGTCGTGGATGGTGACGCCGCGATACATGCCTTGCGGCGCGTAGGTGATGAGAAGCCCCGCCAGCGAACAGGCTACACAGGCGGATGCGAGATAGAGGATGGAATGCAGGGCGGGCAGTCTCAAGGAGGGATACGGAGTCACGAGGGGCCAGCAGAAGATGAATCCCGCCAGCAGCAGGCTCGGAGTATGTATCCACGGGATGATCGCGGTGATGGATGTTGGCAGCGAAATAGTGGCGAACGAGGCGGGGAGGGTTGCTGCTGCGGTCGCGGCTTGGGCTGCAAGGATCGCGGCGGACCCATGAGCCGGGAGGAACGGCGAGCAGGAAAGGATGCCGCCCCCATTCGCCGGCAGATTATAGAATATGGGCAGATGCCATAACCACATGGTGAGGATGCCGGCGACCCAGGCGATGGAAGGGTGGTGGGCGGTGAGCCGCGAAAGACTCATCAACGGCTTTCGCATCCCATTATCCGCGGGAATGGCCATGGCCAGGAGCGGCGCCGCGATCAGCAACAGACCGACGTGGCGGAGCATGGCAGCAGTAAACGGAGTGTCGGGGTCCAGCGATGGGAGCGGGACGGCGGTGCAGATGACGAGGATCAGCAGACCGCACACGAGTGAGAGTATTTTATTTCGATTCATATGTTGGTGAATTGAGGTAATACATAGACCACGGTGAATACGACAACCCATACGATGTCGACGAAATGCCAGTAGATGGCTATGGCGCCCAGGGCCCCGCCGCCAGGTGGAGGGCCGCCGGGAGATTCGGAGCCGGCCGGTGCGGGCCGGTTGAAATCGCCGAGGAAGGCCAGCACCAGCATGATGGACAGAATGATGAGACCTATGAATACGTGCAACCCGTGGAAGCCGGTGAGCGTGAAGAAGCTGGCGCCGAAGACGCTGCTTTCGAGGGTGATCTTTTCCTGGATCAGATGGGCGTATTCGCGACCCTGGCCGATGAGGAAAATGGCGCCGAGGATCAGGGTGATGATGAGCCAGGCTTTTAGCGCCCGCGTATTGCCGCGATCATAGCCGCGTTCCGCGAGATGGAGAGTAAAGCTGCTGATGATGAGCAGGGCGGTATAGATGCCGGAGGTTCCGATGTCCAGCTTGCTGAGATCATGGGGTTCGAAGCCGGTGCTATAGGCCAGATAGATATAGGACATGATGAGGCAGAGGAAGAAGAAGGCTTCCGTAAAAACCACCGTTTGCATCATCGTTTTGTTCTCAGATTGGGTCATCGTTTTTTGTTTGCGGGTGCGGATTGACGGCTTGTTGTTTCATATCCCACCAGGCGCGGCGGCTGGTGACGGCGGGGAGGTCTTCGAAGTTCTTCAGCGGGGGCGGAGAGGTGCGGGTCGCCCATTCCAGCGTATAGGCATTCCAGGGGTCGGGGCCGGCGGGAGTGCCGTGACGCATCGCCCTGCGCATGATGAAAACCAATAGCAGGATCGAGAAGCCCATGACGAAGGCGAAGAAGGTGGAGGTAAAATTCAGCACGCCATACCAGGGCAGATTGGGATAGGTGTATACTCTTCGCGGCATGCCGATCATCCCCAGGACATGCTGTATCAGGAAGGTGCCGTTGAAGCCGATGACGAAGAGCCAAAAGAACCATTTACCTGCTTTTTCATCGAGATATTTGCCCGTGATCTTCGGGAACCAATAGAACAGGCCGGCCAGCATTCCCGAGATGACACCGCCGATAAACACATAGTGCATATGCGCCACGACATAGTAGGTGTCGGTGAGCTGCCAGTCGATGGGAAACATGGCGAAGGCGACGCCGGTGAGACCGCCGATGGTGAATTCGATGAGAAACGAGATGGCGAAAAGCATGGCCACGCTGAAGTGGATCTTTCCGCCCCACATGGTTGCGATCCAATTGAATATCTTGACGCCGGTAGGAATGGCGATGAGCATGCTGCTGGCGCCGAAGAACGAGTTGACGGTGTCGCCGAGGCCCACGGCAAACATGTGGTGGGCCCAGACACCAAACGAGAGGAGGGCGATGGCCACCGAGGACGCGGCCACGAAGGCATACCCGAAGATGGGCTTACGGGAGAAGACCTGGAAGACTTCGGAGTAGATGGCGAAGGCGGGGAGGATGACGATGTATACTTCCGGATGACCGAAGATCCAGAAGAGGTGCTGCCAGAGGAGCGCGGAGCCGCCACCCGCTGTATTGAAGAAATGGGCGTTGAGCTCGCGGTCCAGCAGCAGCTCGGCGAGGGCGGCATTGAGCGCCGGGAAGGCGGCGAGCAGCAGGAACGAGTTGACGAAGATCATCCAAACGAACAGCGGGAGTTTGTTCAGCGCCATGCCGGGGACACGATAGTGCAGGACGGTGACGATGATGTTGATGGACGTGGCGACGCTGCCGATGCCGGACACGAGAAGCCCTATGGCGAAATAATCGATCCCGTGATTATAGGAGTAGTTGCGTTCGTTGAGCGGGGCGTAATTGAACCAGCCTGCGTCGGGCGCGCCGCCGGCGACGAAACTAAAATAGAGCAGGAGGCCACCGAAGAAGGTGAGCCAGAAACCAAAGGCATTCAGCCGGGGAAAGGCCATTTCATTGGCGCCGATCATCAGGGGAATAAAGTACACGGCGAAGCCGAAGATGGCGGGCATGGCGACGAAGAAGATCATCGTGGTGCCGTGCATGGTGAAAAACTGATTGAAGACTTCGGGATGCAGAAAATGGTTCATGGGTATGGCGAGCTGGACGCGCATCAGCAGCGCAAGGACGCCGCCAAGCACGAGGAAGACCACGGATGTCAGGAGATACATGACCCCGATGATCTTGTGGTCCACGGCGGAGATCCACTGCAACAGCCCTTGCGCGTTTTCGACGCCGAGACCGGGAAAGGGCGCTGAAGGCTCGGGTATTTTAATGGTTGTACCCATAGTTGATCATTTCAGTTGTTCGAGATAGTGTGCGATGGCCTTAATGGAGTCTTTGCTGAACATGAAGCTGGGCATATATGAACCTTGTTTGATCTCTTGGGGATGGTCGATCCAGCTGGCCAGGTTTTCTTCGTTGGTGCTGAGCAGGCCGGTGAGGATCGTCGACCTGTTACCGACATGGGTGAGATCGGGGCCGGCGGCGCCGTCGGCAGGGGTGCCGCGGATGCGGTGGCAGCCGGCGCAGGTCCTTGTCTGGAAAAGGGTTTCACCTGCGCGGGCGAGCGCGTCCGCCGGCGGATTCGCATTGCGTGCGTTGGAGTCGAGCCAGCGGGCGAAGTCCGCCGGTTCCTGGGCTACGACATGGATGCGCATCCAGGCATGTTGCTGGCCGCAAAATTCGCTGCAGGCGCCGATATAGTCGCCGGGGCGCCGGATGTTGAGCCAGAGATAGTTTTTGTTGCCGGGCACGAGGTCCATTTTATTGCCGAGCTGCGGCACCCACCAGTCGTGTATCACATCCGCGCTGCGGAGCTCCATGAGCAGGGGGCGGCCCACAGGCAGGTGGACCTCGTTGGCGGTGATGACGTAGTTAGGCGAGTTGGCCGGGTTGGGTGTGCCGGCGTTACGCGGATAACTGACCTCCCACCAGAATTGGTGGCCGGTGATGATGATATCGGGTTGGCGGGTGGGATTGACAGGGGGCATTACGGCGGAGGAGACGGCGAGGGTCTTATAAAAAAACCAGGCCAGCAACACAGTGGGGAAACCGATCATCAGTATTTCTACACGCCGGTTACCCTCGATGGGGGCACCTTCGGAGTCGTCGCCATGCCGCCGGCGGTATTTTGTGGTGACATAAATGACGAGAAACACAACGAGGAGGAGGATGCAGGCGGCGGCTATATTGAATTGATTGAAAAGCCGGTTGATATGTTCCGCCTGGAAAGACTGCGGGTCTTCCACGGCTTGCAGGAACATAAAATATGGTATCACGGAATGTGGCAAACGGAAAACAGAATGGACCTATAACGACGCAATTTCTGTTCCCCGAATAAGGACGCGGCTGGTCATGGAAATGCCGTCGGCATTGGTGAGCCTGAGGATATAGATGCCGGTGCGGATATTTTGGACATCGATGGTGAAATGGTGCTGGTAGGCCGCCTCGGTTTTCAAGAGCTGACCGGTGGTGGTATAGAGCTGCACGAGCCAGGGTTTGCGGTCTTCGGGCGGGGCATCGACATAGAGTGTTCCATGGGCAGGATTAGGATAGACGCGGATGTTTGTGGGCTGTGGCTGCGCGGGGACGATGGCACGGGTTGTATCCGGGAGAGCAAGGGTCGTCAGATAAACCATGCGCAGGATGAATCCCGCCGCGGGCGTAGCGACGGATTTGCCGATGGTGCCGGTGGGGCCCAGCGTACAGCACGAGTTGTCCACCGCTATAAATAGCGTATCGCCCGTGGGCGCGATAGTGACATTGCGGAGCCGGTAGCCGGTGAGATAGTGCAGGGTGTCATAGGGGTTGCTGGCGCTGTCGACACTTAGCCCATCCGACTTGAGCTTCAGCCGCCAGAGGCCATTTTTGAGACTGGCGACGAGCAACGAATAGTTCCAGCCGGGGATGGCACCCTGACCATAGAAAGCGATGGCGGCGGGGGCCACCGTGGGCCAGCTCATATTGTTGGAGAGACCGGCAACGACCTTGTTTTGTGCCCGGCTCCAATTATAATAGGAGAAGATGGGTTCGGCAAGCGTTGTCTTCGTGGTATCGCAGAAACCGGTCTCCGAGATCACGGCCTTGCCGGCGAGATAGAGCGAGTCATTGAGCGTAGAGGTATAATTGTCGTCACAAAGGCCGGCGACTTTGGGCCAGCCATAGTTCGTATGCGGGTTAATGATATTTACTTCGTCGTCACTCCGGTCGCCGTGTTCACTGCTATAAAGGATATAGGAGACGCCGCCATCCACCGACCCGAAGACAAGGCCTTGCGGATTACGATGGCCGAAGCTATAGATCGGGCTCTTGCTCGCGGGCGCGCCGCCGGCGGGGAAAGGGTTGTCGCCGGGTATCCATTGCTGCGGGCCGCTGGGCAGGGTGGGATCGGGTTCGGTATTCAGCCGAAGGGTCTTGCCTTCGATAATCGTGGTATCCTGAGCATGTTCCGCGCGGTCGACGTTCGCGAGCTGGCCCGCGCCCATGTCACCGATGGTGTAATATAAATGGTAGTTCCCATCGCTTTCCTTTAACGGATCGATGCGGAGCCGGCCGGAGTTATGGTCGTTGCTGCCGTCGAGCCCCGAGATGACATCGTCCATATAGGTCAGGGTACCGTTGGAGAAATTCCATTTAAATCTCGAGATCTTGGTATTGTAGCTGCAGTAGTTGCCGCCGCTGCTGACGCCGCAGCTGATGTTATGATAGACATAGGCAATGTATACCCAGGGTTTGCCATTGTAGAAATCGGGGTGGATGGCAAGGCCCATGAGCCCGCCTTGCGGCCAGGCGGTGACGCCGGAGGCGGTGAAGTCTTTGTAGCTGTTCATGTCCAGCACCATCCTGCTCCCTTTGTTGCCGGGATGGATCTTGTAGATCTTATAGTCATGCGACGCCGTGACCCATAACGAGTCATCGGGGCCGTAGACGACCTCCCAGGGCGAAGTCATGCCCGTGGAGCCGGTGGCCGGATAGAGGGTGTCGATCTTAAACGATTGCGAATAGTAAGTCAGCGTCTTTTGCGCGGACAGGTTCAGAGTTGTGCACAGGCACGGCAAGAATAACAGGCAAACATGTCTGCTCTTCATAAGATTTGGATTGAGGGCAAATTAGTACATTAATACTTAGCGGAAAATAGTAGAAATCATGGCGCTTTTGACAAGTAGTTCTACGATTGTCTTATTTGAATAATGATGTTACTTTTATGACTGAATCCATTTCCCGTGAAAAACACAATAACCATACTACTGGTGTTCGCGGCTATTCTTGGTTTTTGTATTTCGGCTGACGCGCAGGCGACAGCCATGATCAAGTTCGGGAATAGCTACGTCAACCTATCCAAAAAGACAGTGGGTGGCCCTGTGGAACCGGGCGATACACTCCAGATAAGGGTAAACTTTTATGTCAATAAGGCCTATAATTCGGCCAATAGCGCGGGCGCCATGTATAGGGTGCGATATCTTGACAGTATCCCGTCGAATACCACTATTCTTCCCAACAGTAGCCTGATGTTGATCAGCAACGAAGGGCTCGTGCTGAACAGCTATACGCTCGCGTCCGATGGGGATGCGGGCACCTATGCGGCCACGAATACTTATGGCGGCTATCAGATCAGGATGAACCTGGGTTCCGGCGCGGCGGCGCCTACCGGTACGAAGTACATGGACTCAGCCAATCTCCAGAATGCAGGTACCATCACGGGTGGCAGCACGACGCCGCTGTTCTCTTCCGGTTCCATAATCACCACCGCCTTCGACGTGGTCGTCTCGGGTAATTATGGCGACACCATCACGCTGGGCGCGGGTAAGATCATCTATAGTCTTACTTCGAATGGTTTGACGGATACTTCGCTTACCGCTACAAAATACCAGATCCTGATCTCGCCCCCGACTTCGCTTTGTGCGAATGCGTCGAGCACGAACTTCGCAGCCGAGTCCGGCGGCACCTTTGGTTCCGGCGTTGGATTGAATCGCAGCACGCCGCCGACCTTCCTGATCCCCGGCTATACTTATTTGCCGAACAGCGGCACTGCGGTGACGATCAATGACGGTTATTATGCTATCGTCAACAATACCAGTCCGACCAGCGACACCTATGTGAATGCGCTGCGGCAGCCCAATTGTACCGGCGGTACGGGTACTAACGCCTGCTCCAACCGTGAGTTCAGTGGTTTCTGGTTTATCGGCGGGGACCATTCGGGTACGACCACGGCCGCGGGGAATGCCCCGCCGGGCGCCACTACCAGCGCGGGTTATATGCTGGTGGTAAACGCGGACCTTGCGACAAGCGAAGCTTACAGGCAGGTGATCGGCGGGCTTTGTCCGAACACGTACTACCAATTCTCCGTTTGGGTGAAGAATATATGTCCTAACTGCGGTATCGATATCAATGGCAAGGCCGAGTATACGCCGGGTGTGCTGCCCAATTTAACCCTGGTGGTAGATGGGCTTGACCGGTACTCTACCGGGGCGCTCGACACTTTGGGCTGGCAACAGCGAGGTTTTGTGTTTCTCACAGGACCTGCGGAGACCTCGATCACCATCTCCGTGCGCAACAATGCGCCGGGTGGCGGTGGTAACGACTGGGCCCTGGACGATATCACGCTGGCGACTTGTCCGCCCAATATCACGCTTACGCCCGACAAGCCCGATACGTTGTGTCAGGGCGCCGACGACACGGTACGGTTCGCCATCTCTTCGTATGTAAGCAACTACAAATATTTCCAGCTGCAGAAGAGCACGGACGGGGGTGTCACCTGGGTGGCGCCGGGGCTTGATACGCTTGGAAGAGCGGCTTTGGATAGTGTGACACCCGCGTTCAACTCGACGCTCGGGTTGTATGTGGATACCGTGACGCGCTATTACCGTATCCAGGCTACGGATCAGACGATCATCTACCGGTTGATCGTAGGCAGCACTGTCGCGAACCTATCCAGTACCAATTGTAGTTTTATCACGTCACAGCCCAAGACGGTGTTTGGCGTGAATTGTATGATCGCGTTGCCGACGACGCTGGTCTCGTTCCGGGGCCAGGTGACGGATGGCCAGGGACAGCTCTTTTGGACTTCGGCTAACGAGGTGCCCGGGTTGAGCTATAGCCTGGAGCGGAGCGACGACGGGACTCATTTTTCTACTATTGCCACAATTGCCGCCACTGCTGTGGGCGTCGCCGGGGCCAGCTATCAATATCTCGATCCCACTCCCGTGGGCGCCCAGACGTATTATCGTATCAACATGACCGTGCAGTCTTTTAACCGCTTCAGCAATCTCGTGTTGCTGAGCAGCAGCCCACTCGGCTTCCAGGTACGTTCGGCGCTCAATCCATTTGTCGATCGTATCAGCGTAGAGCTTACCGCGCCGGTGAATGGGGCGGCGACATTCACCTTGCTGGATCTCTATGGGCGCGTGTTGCGCCGGGAGCGGCAGGCGGTGAGCCAGGGGCTCAACACGCTGACATTGTATGGGGTGGGCAATCTGCCGCCTGCGACGTATGCCCTGCTGATCCAGTGCAACAACCAGATGACCTGCGAAAAATTGGTCAAGGTGAATAAATAATTAGTCTGCGCGCAAGGTGCGCGCAGGATTCATTAACGCCGCTCGCACCGCCTGGAAACTCACCGTCAACAGCGTGATGCCTATCGCGCTCAGGGCCGTGATCGCGAAGATCCACCACGACAACCCCGCATGATAGGCATAGCCATCGAGCCAGCCGTGCATGAGCAGGAAGGCGATAGGACTGCCGATCAACAGCGAGAGTCCGACCAGTGCGATGAATTCCTTCGAGAGCAAATTCCAAAGACTCAGCACCGAGGCGCCCAAAACCTTGCGCACCCCGATCTCGCGGGTACGTTGTTCCGCGACGAAGGCGGAGAGGCCGAGCAGGCCCAGACAGGAAATGAAGATGGCCAGCAGGGTGAAGAAGCCGGCGAGCCGGGCGATGCGCTGCTCGTCGTCGAATTGATGGCCATACTCTTCATCGACAAAGTGATATTCGAAAGGGTCCTGCGGATCGAATCGTTTGAATACCTCGCGGATGGCGGCAAGCGCGGGTGAGATGGCTGTTTGCGGTTTCAGCCGGACGTTGATGAGTGTCAGCCGGACGAAATCGCGATACTTCGCGAGGAAAAAGATCATGGGTTGCGCGGACGCATAGGGGCCTTGTACAACCATATTGTCCGCCACGCCGATGATGGTAAACATGCCATTGTCGCCCCATTTTACTCGCGTCCCTACAGGATGCCTCAGGCCCATGTAGGTGGCCGCGGCCTCATTGATGATGAGCGAGGTGCTGTCGGCGTCGAAATCGCGGGAGAAGTCGCGACCTTCATTTAACTGCCAGCCGAGCACCTTGCCAAATTCCGGGGTGACGCCATTAGTGACAAACTCATCTTTCATAGCGGGATTTTTTCCCGGCCAGACGAACCCGCTGTTCGTGACGTAGGTGCTCACGGTGGAGCTTTCCGTGCCGGCGATATCCTGCACGGTACCGGTGGCCTGCAATTGTGTTTTAAGGGTCTCGAACCTGTTGCCGGGCTGGAAGGTTTGCAGGGGGATGGCAACGAGTCCTTGCTGGTTGAAACCTACCGGCCTGTCGCGCGCGTATTGTATCTGATGTAAGACGGTGATGGTGCCCACGATGAGGATCACCGAGACGCTGAACTGTATTACGACGAGAACCTTTCGCGGGACAGCCGCGAGCGGACCGGCTTTAAAAGTACCCTTGAGGACTTTGATGGGCTGGAAGGATGAGAGATACAGCGCGGGGTAGCTGCCGGCGATGATCCCGGTGAATACGGTGAAGCCGAGGCCGGTGAGCCAGAATAGCGGAGTAGTCCAGGGAATGGAGAGATCCTTTCCTGCTGTTCCATTGAAGAAGGGCAGCAGGAGCGCGGCGATGCCGATGGCCAGGACGAACGCCAGCAGCGAGGTGAGCATGGATTCGCTGAAGAACTGATGGATGAGCTGCTTGCGCATGGAGCCGAGCGTTTTGCGGATGCCTACTTCGCGGGCGCGTTTCTCGCTGCGGGCGGTGGAGAGGTTCATGAAGTTGATACAGGCCAGCAGCAGGATAAAGGCGCCGATGATAGCATAGAGCCGGACAAAACGGATATCGCCGCCGGTGTTGACGCCATCTTTGAATTCGGAATAGAGATGCCATCGATCCATGGGCTGAAGAAAAAGGGTGGGGTTGGAGCTGGTGACTTCCCCCGGGGCATATTTTTCTTCGATCCTGCCAATTGCTTTGGATGCCGCTGCCATGTCAACATTGTCTTTGAGCTGGACGAGGATCTGGAACCAGCTGTTGCCCCAGCCGAGCTTTGCTTCGTAGTTCTGCTCTTTGAACAATGCCTGCCAGGGGGCGATGAACCCGAGATTGTTAAAGGTGGAACCGGTGGGGAGATCGGCATAAATGCCGGTGACCTTTACCGGGCGGTCGTTGTCGAGCGTGATGACCTTACCCATGGGGTCCGTGTTGCCGAAAAGCTCTTTTGCGGTGGAAGCATCGAGGATGATCGAGGTTCCATCTTCGAGGGCGGTGTTGTTGCCGCGGAGCATTTGAAGGCCCAGCATGTCGATGATCTGTGTGCCCATATAGTCACCGCTGGGTTTGACTTTTTTGTCTCCATAGGCCAGGAGATGTTCTCCTCTTCCGCCATCCATGACGACGTATTTGAAGAGATTGCCGTAGTCTTTTTTCAGGACGTCGCCGACCTGCCAGGGCACGGTGCTCCAGGTCTGCACGCCATTGAAGGTCTCGTTTTTCATCACCTGGGCGATGCGGCTATGGTTGGGTGTGGCGTGATCGAAGATGAGTTCGTCATAGATCCAGAGACCTATGAGGATGGCGACGGCCATGCCGATGGCGAGACCGCCGATGTTGATGGCGGCGGCGAATTTATTCCGGCGGAGGTT
>JAICXX010000304.1 GCA_025934485.1 Chitinophagaceae bacterium | reverse complement strand
AATTACGCCGGGTCCACTGGTCGGCCTTTTTCATGGGGTCTTCCCAGCGGCCGTTGCAGTCGCCGGAGTTCCGGAAGTCCTGGAAGACGAGGAGGCCATAGCGGTCGCAGGCGTCGTAGAATTCGGGCCGCTCGGTGAGGGGGGGGCCCCAGACGCGGATGAGGTTGAGGTTCATGTCACGATGGAAACGGATCTCGGCGTCATAGCGCTCGGGGCTGAAACGGAGCAGCTCATCGGAGACGATCCAGTTACCGCCCTTGATAAAGATGGGCTGGCCGTTGACGAGCGTCTCACGGCTACGGGTAGCCGTATTCCAGCTCGTGGTGATCTCGCGCACGCCGAAACTCAGGGGCGTAATGGCGCGGCTGGCGAGGACCTGTTGGGGATTATTGTCGGCATTGTCAGCAACGAAGACGAGATTGGTGCTGTAGAGATTCTGGGGACCGTAGCCATTGGGCCACCAGAGAAGCGGGTGGTCCAGCGTGTCGACGGGAAGGCTGAACTCGGTGATGGAATGCGGGGCAACGGTGACGGTGGTTTCGATCTCCCGGCCATCCAGCAGATAATAAAGCCTGCCGCGGACGGAGCTGCCGGTAACGTTTTCGAGTTCGGCGCTGATGTGGATATAGGCTGGCGCCTGATGGGCGTCGTCAGGGTAGCGGGTTCCGGGGACTTCGGTGACGATGTGGGGGTTACGGATACGGACGGAGCCGGTGATCGTGATGGTGACCTTATCCCAGATGCCGGTATTGCGGTCGGGAATGGGTTGGATCCAGTCCCAGCCGGCGACATACTGATGTGCGACATTGCGGGCAATCTCGCCGTCGCCGCCCTGGCCGCCATTGGGATTGCCTACGGGATCGGGGGGATAAACGATCACCGCCAGACGGTTCTCACCGTCGGCGGCAAGAAGAGCCGTGATATTATACGATTGCCGGAGGTACATGCCATGATGGGTCCGTGCGTTTACCCGATGGCCGTTGAGCCAGATATTACAACTGTAATTAACGCCGCGTAGGTCGAGCCAGACCTCCTGGCCCCTGGCGGCGACTTGTTTGAAATCACGCACGAACCAGTAGGTATAGTGATCCCGGCCGGTGGTATAGATATCGGGAATCGATTTATTGTTCAATCCATAAAAAGGATCGGGGACGAGGTGGTTGTTGATCAGCGTCGTCAGCACGGTGCCGGGTACGGTCGCCGGTAGCCAGCCGGCCGTCGAAAACCCCGGTACGGAGAGCTTTTCCGGCGAGGCATGCACATTGCCGATGGCCTGGCATTTCCAGGCGGTGTTCAGCTCATAGGTGGTCGCCGCAGTAGACGGCTGATCCATGTTGTTTTGGGCTTGCAAAAGGACGGGCAGTAGCAAAAGGCAGCCGGCCAGAAGACGTTTGTTGAGCATAGTGGCGCAAAACTACAGGTAATTGGCTTTAGCACAATGTGCCAAATGTGCCGGAAAAGGTCCTATTTTCGCGGCGCACTAAGCACTGATCTATGCATTTTGGAAGTCTAGGGGAAATGATCCGTAAGGACGCCCGGCTGGGTTGGGTTTTATTCGCGGGCGTCCTGGTTCAGGTCATCATCTGTATCACGGCAATCGGCATTTATCATCCGGACCAGCATTTTCAGCTCATCGAATTCTCTATGCACCAATTGCACCAGCCTTCCGCGGCAACGGATGTCTGGGAATTTTCGGCGCAGATCCGCTCCACCCTGCAGGTCTATGTGTTCTCGGCCTATTATGAGGTTTGCACCTGGATAGGCATCCATGATCCGTACGTGCAGCTCGCCTTATTGCGAATCATCTTCGGACTTGCCCTTTTTGTCTTTTTCAATGCGATCACGCTTTATTATGTCCGCACGGAAGACCGACGTTACGTCTATCTGACGTTACTGGTGCTGAATTTTTCCTGGATCCTGCCGTATACCCGGACATTGTTCAGTTCGGAGATGCTTTCTTCCGTGCTGTTCTTCGGGGCGCTATGGCTGTACGAGACCAGTAAGCGATCCTGGTGGATGGCCTTACTCACCGGCTTTCTTTTCAGTCTTGCCTTTTACACGCGTTTTCAGACGGCCTTTGCGCTCATCGGCTTTTTTATCTGGCTCGTGGGCCCGGCGCGGCAGACACGCCAGCTTTGGCTGCTGGCGTTGGGTTTCCTGGCCGGCATCGGGCTCAACACGGTGCTGGACTATGCCTTTTATCACGCCTGGGTCTTCACGCCGTATACTTATTTCGTCGTCAACATCGTACAGGGCAAGGCGGCTTCGATGGGCACCAGCAGCTTCCTGGTGTATGTCGCGGTGCTCATCGGGGTGGCGGCAGCGCCGCCATTGAGCATCCTCCTGCTTTTTAGCGGCTTCCGGAGCGCGCTGCTGACCAGATACCGGCATCCGCTGGTGTTTTCGGTAATCTGCTTTATCGTGTTGCATTGTCTTGTCGCGCATAAGGAAGAACGTTTTTTGTTTCCCATCGTGAACGTGCTGCCCATCATCATCGGCTGGGGCCTGCCTGTACTTTTTGCCTGGATGACAAGGCAGCGTAATGGGATAAAGCGGCTCGTACGCGGGACTGCCTGGTTCAGTATCGGGCTCAACACCTTTCTGCTCGTGGTATTCCTGTTCACGCCGTATTCGCAGATGATCGATTTTACGGCTCAGCTGCAAGGGCATTTCAAGGGCCAACCGGCCACCATCTATTCTCTGGGCCGCACACCCTTTCAAACGGAGCATCACCTGCCGTTTGTCTTTTACGAACGCGGAACACCCAATTTGCAATGGAAGACGATCACCACGAGCGACTCACTGCGCTATCTGCCGCGTGATGCCGAATATCTCACGGCGACATTTGATGGGATCCACGACCATGCGGCCCTGCTCGATAGCATGGGTTATCACCCGGTGCTGCGCAGCTCGCGGTTGCTATGGAACATCAACGAATTTCTGAGCTCCGTCAAGATGAATAACATCAATGATATCTGGGCCTTGTATAAAAAGGATTAACCGGCAAGGCAACCAGCGCCCGATAATTCTGCGTTTTATCCTCTATGACCGGCGATCGCAGTTTCCTGGGAAAGAAAGGACATGTATATCTCGTAATAGCGGTGATCGCGACTACCCTTGTACAGTGGTTCCTGGTGAATAGCCTGTTGATCTTTTGGCTTACCGGCTGCCGGCTGCTATACGACCGCGCGCCGCGAACAGCTGTGCGAAGGGCTTTTTCTTCACCGTCCTTTCTGGCTTTTTTGGCGATTTTTTTACTGGATGTCAGCGGCTTTTTGCATACCCACGATCCACAGCTGGTTTGGTTGCATGTTCAACAGAAAGCCACGCTGGTGGCCATCCCTTTTGTAATCACCGCAGGACCGTTTGCGGACAGGGCGGCTTTTCGCCGGCTGCTGGTTGCCTATTGCCGGCTGCTGGCGGGGTTATCGGGTTGGTGTCTTGTCGTGGCCCTTGTCCATTTCACCCAAACGGGAGATGGTCAGGTGTTCTTTTATCATTCGTTGACGGCAGCCCTGGGTATCAATGCGGTTTTTTATTCCGCCTACATCCTGATGGGGCTGCTGTTCTTGCTGTCCCGGGACGCGCCGGCAGGAACTGAACGGGCGATACTCACCTGTTTTTTTACCACAATGATGATCCTGCTGGCCTCGAAACTGCTAATGGTCCTGGTGGTGGCCGTCTTCGCAGTGTATCTGTGGCGGTACCGGCTGGTGATGCCGCGTAGCCGGCTGCTGGGGTTGCTGGTATTGGTCGTGCTATGCACGGGAACGATAGCATTCACGAATAATCCCGTAGCCGGCAGGTACAAGGCGATCCTGCCCGGAGAACAACAGACGAAGCCCGGCTTCAACGGAGTGTCGCTCAGACTTTTTATCTGGCGGAGCGCGGAGACTATCCTTGGCCGTGAACATGCCTGGCTTTGCGGCATCAGCTCCGGCGACAGCCAGGACCGGCTCAACCAGTCCTATCTCGATGCCGGGATGAGTGTAGGGTACCTGGATTACGATTTTCACAACGAATACATCGAGGTGCTGGTCGATGATGGGTTGCTGGGACTCGCGATGCTGCTTACGGCGATAACAGTGGTTTTCTACGCCAGCCGCCGAACGATGGAAGCGGTGCTGGTGATGCTGGTTGTCGGTCTGCTCGCAGGTACGGAATCCATCCTCGAGATGCAGCAGCCGTTGTTTTTGGCTTGTTTTTTCCCCCTGCTTCCCTGGGGGCCGAAACCGCCTGTACTTGCCCACCCGGCTGATCCGCCCACCCACGGATTTATGCACAAATAGTGCGACCTTTGGGCCAGTCAAAAACAGCAAGCATGGAACTAGGGATCAGTACGTTCGGCGAAGTAGAACCGGAAAGGGGCTCGGGCGGCGCGCTTAAAAGCCACCGGCGAATGCAGGAGCTGCTCATCGAAGCGCGGCTAGCCGATGAGGTCGGATTACAAGTGGTGGCGGTAGGCGAGCATCACCGGCCGGATTTTATCGTCTCCGCGCCCGAAGTGGTCCTTGGCGCCATCGCCGCCGTGACCTCGAACGTTCGGTTATCCAGTTCCGTTACCGTCCTTAGTTCCGCCGATCCGGTGCGGACCTTCCAGCAGTTTGCGACGGTAGATCTGATCTCGGGCGGCAGGGCGGAGATCCTTGCGGGCCGGGGATCATTTATCGAATCTTTCCCCTTATTCGGCTACGATCTGGAAGATTACGACGACCTTTTCATCGAAAAGCTGGAACTGTTGCTACAGATCAACCAGGAGGAGGTCGTGAACTGGAAGGGGAAATACCGGCCCTCCTTGCAGCGGCAGGGCATCTATCCGCGGCCCTATCAACGTTCTCTGCCGATATGGATCGGGGTAGGCGGCACTCCGGCGTCGGCGGCGAGAGCCGGGCGTTTAGGATTGCCCATGACGCTGGCGATATTGGGTGGGCGGCCGGAGCAATTCGCTTCTTATGTCGAGCTGTACAAGAAGAGTGCGCGGGAGGCAGGCCACGATCCGGCGTCGTTGCCGCTGGCGGTGAATTCACAGCTGCACATCGCAGAAGACTCGCAAACGGCCGCCAACGATTTTTATCCCGTATATGAGCGGTTGATGAACCGGGTAGGCCGGGAGCGGGGCTGGTCGCCGATGACACGGGCGCATTTCGAGGCGTT
>JAICXX010000204.1 GCA_025934485.1 Chitinophagaceae bacterium | reverse complement strand
TTATTAACAAAATCGTTTACACGTGGAAGTACCGGCGATACGCTCCCAGAGAAAATAGCGCATCGCCGGACATCATTTATGACGGCCCTTCGGGCACATCGCGGGACGCGATGTTAAGGATTCATTAACCTAATAACTCCCGGTGCTCAGCAGGACCAATGTGCAGGCTTCCATTGTCTGAATGCCGTTGGCCTGCGCCAGCGCGAACAGCTCGTCGTTCTCCGCGCCGGGATTGAAGATGATACGCTTTGGATGTAACGAAAGGATATAATTGTAGTATTCTTTTTGCCGCGAGGAATTCAGATACAGAGTCACGGTATCGACTCCCTCGAAGGGCTTTTTCTCTGTTTCGATGGGCACATCACCCGCCATGACTTGCCTTAGCCCAATGGCGACCACAGGATGCCCCTTGCCGCGTAAGCGGTTTATCGCCAGATAGCTATAGCGTGCCGGATTATCCGACGCCCCGAGCACCAACGTCTTTTTCCCCTGTGGCATATTGTTATTACAATTTTCCTTCGCATCTTGTTTGGATCACCCGGAGGATATTATTCTGGATATCCTTCATGATCATGCAGGCCCACCAGCTGGCATAGAAGTTAAAGCTGGTATTCATCGTAAAATGACTGTACAGATGTAACCTGTAAACGCTATCCGACCGTTGTTCCAGCCTATAGGTACCGTCCAGCACATTGAAATACTTTCCCCCGATGATCACGTGTTCATCCATGGTGGTAGAGGGAATCGTATGCGGGTCTGCCCGGATGCTAAACGCCATTTTTTCCCGGGGAGTATATTCGTGTACCACTTCCTGAAAGACGAGACCTTTGCTGAAGATAGCCTCGCGGCTGCCACCTACACCAGCGTAGTTCAACTCTGCCCGGATCGGCCGCGGAAATCCCAACAATCGTGTAAGCGTGCCGCGATCCGCTGCTTCTGGTATGGTCCGTACCCGGAGAACATTCTGCCAGATCAGCGATGCCGGGGCATGAATATCCGTATATGTATATGCTTCGTACCGCGCGGGCAATAGGGGCAGCAATTTCTCCAATGGTGCGAGCAACAGCGGCAGCAGGACCACCAGGCTTAGCTGCAGCCTGCCCGGTTTATCTGCGCGTCTGATCTTCCGCGCCCCGGCCACCATCCCGCCGATACTGGCGAAGATCAGGAACACCGGCAGGATCATCAGCCAGCAGGCCCAGCCTTCTATTGACAGCATCAGTGTAAGCGCTAAAAAGACAAAGATGGGTATCCAGGGCGCGAAGATCCTATAATGTAGCTTACGCACCCGTTCCAGCGCAGAGAAGGCGATCGTCATATAGCCGATGGCAAAAGGTACGGTAATAAAAAAGCTTATAGACATGACCTCTACAAAATCGCGGATAGGGTTTAATCCGAACAATATGCGCATCAGCAGCGCATACGCCGTTGGGATTGCAATGGAAAAAAGCAACGGCCTCCATAAACGTTTCATATGATCGCAATTTAGTGATTGGATAGAAGATCCCGTAATGCCATCTCGGGGCGCTCGTTGCGAAACCTATTCCGTAGGTTTTGTTGGCTCCGTGGGATAGATACTCCGGTGTGTCGCCGGCGCCGTCCTGTGCTCCAGCAAGGCTCGTTTGCGCAACTTGAAGAAGATGATCATATTGAGGAAATGCATCCCCCCGAGTATCAGGATGATGGCGCCCGTCTTGAGACTGAGCTGTTCGATGAGCTCCCGCGTATTGTTTATGGTGAATTCGACCCGGAGGGTATAGATGGCGTAGCCCAGGTTGACGAGATAGAATCCTACCAGGAGCAGGTTGTTGACGGCCTGCGCCAATTCCTGGTTGCCGTGGAAGATATCAATGAGAAAGACCTTGCCATTCCGAAACAACGTACGTGCTACCCAGATGGTAAGAATCACGGTGATCAGGAGATAAAGCGTGTAAAGCAGGAGAATGTAAGACATAATAAAAGGTTTTGAAGTGAAGTGATATTATTTTGTTGAATAATTCTGAACTTTCAGTAAATATTGAAATTAAAATGTCAAATAAAAGCCGTTTTCACGGCTTGGCGAGGTGATCCGCGTGTCTGGCTGCGGCAGGATCTACGACTTGCCGCTGAACAGCTTCATGAGGCTTCCGAGGAACCAGTGCTCATCGGCCTTGATCATCGTATCCAGGATCTTGTCCGCCTGCTCGCTGAACTTCCGGATATTGTTGATCGTATCCGTAAAGGTCTTCACCGATCTGTCCCGTTTATCCCCTTCTACCTCGCTTAGCTCTTTGAGTACCGGCAGCATGGTATCCAGCTCCCGTTTCTTCCGTTCCTTTACGATCTGCCGCGCCACCTTCCAGATATCCTTCTCGGCCGAAAAGAACTCCCTTCTTTCACCGGGGACGATCACCTTTTGGACCAGCCCCCAATCGATGAGCTCGCGGAGATTCATATTGGCATTCCCCCGGCTGATCGACAGCTGTTCCATGACATCGTCCGCACCCAACGGATCGGGGCTCACCATCAGCAGGGCATGGATCTGCGCCATCGTCCGGTTAATGCCCCAATTGGTCCCTAATCTTCCCCAATCTGCAATAAATTTCGCTTTTGCTTCGGCCAGTTGCATGACCAAAGATAGATAAATTTTCTGAACTTTCAAATAAAATTGAAAGTTCCTATTGAAATCGGAAGACGAGGGGCTGCTTCTTATAGGAAATCACGGGCTGGCGATCCTGGATAGCAGGAGTCCAGATTCGATCTCGACCTTGGTAAACGTTTTATCACCGGTGGTGTCCTTTTCATAAAAAGATTTGCCTCTAAAAAACGGAAAAAACGGGGAAACACCAAGTGGGCGCCGGGGTTAATCTTTCGGGCAGGTATATTCTTTCTTTTCCCTGATCTTCCATCCTTTTACCGGATGAATGACCAGCGCAAGATAAAAGCCGCCGTTCTGCACCTTGTCTTTCGAGAAGATGTCGGCCCAGTTATGCACACCCACGAGCAGGGGGCCGGCCTTGAAGGCGCCGCCGATCCATACGCGGCCATCGGTGGTCACCTCGATGGGAAGATACCCGCCAAGCCATTCGGTCTCCCAACGCGGAGTTATCGCAAACAGTGTGAGATCCTTGGTGAAAAGCCGCGTCGATTTGTTACTGCCACCCAGATTCAGGGTCAGGTCAGCGTCGACGGCGAAATGTTCCGGCAGCTTGTGGTCCACATTGAAATTGAAGCGTGCAGGGTTATAAATATGGAATCTGCCCCTGATTGGCGAAATACGATTTACAATGGTCGAAAGGCTGTCGTTGAATTGGGCGAGGGTGCCGGTATTGTCGAATTTATAGTTGAGCTGTACGTCCGTGGCGTTGGCGTTCGGGCTGCTGACGCTTCGGCTTTGCGAGCCGTAGACATAGATGTTTTCGCCCACATCCAGAAGGGATGCGCCGAATTTCCAGGTATAGTCATAGTAATCGCCGGGGCTGCTCCAGGTCTCCACATATTGCGGCTTTACCAGGTATTCGAATCCGATATCGAAGGACGCGCCTCCCCGGGTATGCGACAGAAAATCGTGCAGGTTCGTTCCGGTGCTTCGATTGGTATTCCAGGTGTCGTAATTCTGAGAATAGCCGTATTTGGCGTTTCCCTGCGCCACCGTGTAGACCGTGAAGGAATCCTGATAGATCGAGCGGGTCACCGAACCGCCATTCAGCTGTGCATAAACACCGGAGATACCCCGCTGTGCCTTGAGTGTTATCCCGGCATTCAACCGGCCCTTGTCGTCGTCCCATAGCGTCTTGCTATAGGTCCCATACAGCTCCAGCCAGGTACTGCTGACCAGTTCCCCGTTAAAATTGGTGTTCTGATTGATATTGAAGAACTGGTTCATGTTGAGCAGGGTATCATTGTAGTTAAATTTCCCCGTGTTGGCACCCGCATACCCACGCAGATTGGCCCCGAAGGAAATGGCCTGTTTGCGCCCCAGATCAATGCGGAAATTCAACAGGTGGACGTTGAAGTTCACCGCGGCATACCTGCGTTTGAGATCCCCATTAGTCCAATTATAGGCCAGGGTATCCTGGTGATGGAGATAGGAAAGATGATTGAAAGTAACGGCATTGGTGGTATTCTTGAGATTGGCAGAAAAGATCGTGATATCCCATGGATAGGGGGTACTCAAGATCGACGCCGGATTGTCGGACACGGTGAGCGCCCCCGCATAGGATGATCCTTTAACAGCCTGATAGTCCTGCGCGTTACCTTCCAGCGTACAGATTAATCCGATTAAAACTCCCAGCGAGCCGATTTTCATGAGTTTGATTTTCGTGATGCCGTCTCGTCTAAAACGGCTGACCATGCGTCTGTTTGATCAAAAATGAAACCAGTTTCGGGAAAGGCTTTAACGAATATAACAAAAGATTCGTTCGGCGTTCGCTGCTAAACCAGCGTTGCAATAGCCTACCCATCCATAAACGCCTGCCGAACTGCCGGTTCCACCTGTCGGTGTATTCCTGTTCCAGCTCATAACGGGCAATTTCTCCGGTTAAAAAGGATACGATACAACGAAACGCGATCTTGCTTCCATGCAGTGCCATACTCATTCCATTTCCCGAAAGGGGAACGGCCATGCCGGCTGCATCGCCTATTAAAAGGATATGATCTTCCACCTGGGTCTTGCGCTCAAAACTGATCTGCGAGATCGTCACCGGCGGCTCGAATACCCGGGTGGCCTGGGAGAATATCTTTTTAAGATACGGGTTCTGCTGCAGAATGGTTGTTTCCATGTCCCGGATCGAATTACCGCTGATCCTCAGATTCTCCGCTGTAGTCATATAGCAAAGACAATACCGGTCGTCTTCGATGCTGGAAATGCCACAATACCCGTTGGGAAAATGGTGCAATCCTATTTGGTCTGTGGGCCAATCCCCGGTAACATGATATTTTACACCCACAAAATTGTTGAGCTTGTTCGATCTCTTTCGGGTGAATGCCCTTTTCCAGCGTACATCGAGATTACTTCGCTTGCCAAAGGTCCCGCAGACCACCCGGGCGGCGAAATCGCCACCTGTAGTTTGAACAGTAAAGATTTGTTGGCTGAAATGGACGTCCGTTACGCGTGTGGATTCGAAAAGGTCTACTCCGCTGCGCCGGGCGATCGCCGCCAGGGCGGCGTCGATCTTATACCTGCTGATGCCAAAACCGCCCAACGGAAGCTGGTGCTGTAGCGAACGGCCATTGGGCGCCGATAGCAAAAGCGAACGGATCACCGGCAGGTTCCAGTCGCTTAGCGGCAGACCCAGTTCCTCCAGGAAATTCCAGCTTTCCAGGCTGATGTATTCGCCGCATACTTTATGAAAAGGATAGGTCTCCTTCTCAAAAAGCGCAACGCGGTATCCGGCCTTGCCCAGCTGGATCGACAGCGCCAACCCTGCCAATCCGCCTCCAGCTATAATGACATCATACATAAGTCTTCCTTCTGGTTACCAGCCACCGGAATGCCCATTCCCAACTCACCAGCGAATCTTCCATTCCTGCCGAAGCCAGCAGCCGGGTCCATTCGGTCCTGCTGAATCCGCGCAACACCGATAGCGGCGCATCGTTCTTCACGAGATACGATCCTGAAAAAACGGCCGTCAGCAGCCGGATAGCATAATACGCCAGCCGGTGGCGCTGCAGATCGTTGATAAACCAGCCCATCGCCGCATTGGTTTCCATCCACCCGAGCTGAGCGATTAGCTCGGCATCGGTAAAATGATGGCAGAAAAGCGAGCTGAAGATAATGTCCGGCCGTCTATCGGCAAAGGACACCCTCCGGTAATCCGCACAGATCCACTCTGCCTGATCTCCGCCCCATCGCTGTTTTGCTACGGCCACACAATGTACGTTGAGATCGATGCCCGTGATCACCGCGGTTATGCCCCGTCGACGGCACCACCGGTCGAGCACCCGCAGATTGTCTCCGCCGCCACAGCCTATTTCGCAGATGCTCACCTGCCGGCGGTCGCCGATCACGCGTCTCAACCCTTTTTGGCTTATCGCATGACCGCCCAGCAAGGTATTGATCACATCCAATTCCCGCATGTTCTTTTCGATATCCGCAAAGGGGATATCGTCCCGGTCCAGCAGCTCTTTTTGGCTGCTCCGTTGTGAAAAATCGACCATAGGAATCGTTTGATAGTTACCTTACCGGCATGAGATCGGCTCTGCGACAAAGGTCTCCATGGTAAGACCGGGACCAAAAGCCGCCCCGAATATACAATTTGGCGGGCGTTGCTCCATTTTTTCCATCAATTGACGCAAAACAAAAAGAATAGTGGGCGAAGACATATTCCCATACTGCCGCAGGACGGCATAGCTGGTATCGAGCTCTCCATTGTTGAGCGAAAGACTGGCACCGATGGCATCCAGGATCCTTTTCCCCCCCGGATGGATACACCATTCGCCGATGTGGTCCCGGCTGATCCCGCTGTTTTCGAGCGCGTGTCCCACCAGGGTGCCAAAATCGGCACGGATCAGATCCGTGACATACGCCGTGAGTGTCATTTGAAAGCCCGTAGAGGAGAGTCCCCAGGTCATTGCGCTTTTACCTTCGGGGACGATCTCGGAATAAAAGCTCTTTAAGCGCAGGCCGGTACCATGAGGCGCCAGCGCATCGTCGGACACTACCAGCACCGCTGCGGAACCATCGGCGAAAAGCAGGCTCGACAGCAGGTTGTCCAGGGTGGGTTCCTGCTGGAAATGAAGCGTACACAGTTCCGTACACACGATCAACACTTTCGATCCCGGGGCGGCGGCCAGGGCATGAGCAAGCTTCAGCGCATGCACCGCGGCATAACAGCCCATAAAGTTTACGGACGTACGAAATATCCGGGACGGAAGACCGAGTGCATCGACGAGCTCGAGGTCCAGGCCAGGAGCACTCATGCCCGTACAGCTTACCGTGATCAGATGGGTGACGTCATGGGCAGCGCATCGGTCCTGGAGACACCGTTGGATGGCCTTTAATGAAAGCGCCGCCGCATGCTCCCGATACCAACGCATGCGTTTTTCCAGCGAGGGAAAAGGTTCCAGGTTCTCCGTAGGCGGATAGAATTTCCATTGGTCAGCCGGCAACGAATAATCGGGGATCACCGAATAGCGGGTGTCGATAGCGCTTTGGTGATACAATGCATTTAATTTTCTCGCTGTCGCCTTCTCCCATCCATAGATGCGTTGCATAAAAGGCAGGATATGTTCTTGCCGGTGCCGATGCACAGGGACGGCTGTTCCGATGGAAATAATGGTACTCAAGAAGGCATATTTTATAGATCAAAGTTGCAAAGATGGAGCCAACGATGTCGGCCCTTTGACGGCATTATGCCACGGCGATTCATGATCCCGCGAGCAGCACCGCGACAAACCCTGCATTGGTACAAACCGAAGCTAACAGGTTCATTCGCATGGTGCCCACGAAATCAGCTTTCGACGGATCACGCCAGACACGGATGGCCCATACGAAGAAATAAACGATCACCGGTAGCATACAGGTTGCCAAGATATAAAATTCTTTGAGTTCCAGATAGCTGAAATACAAGTAGTGAAAAAGCAGAAGAAAGGCAAGCCCATACAATACCCCTGCAAAGATAAAGCTTCCCCGCAGACCCAGGACCATGCTTATCGTCCGGACGCCGTCCTTCCTGTCCGCCTCATGCTGGTAGATCTGCGTGAGTGGATAAAAGCCGCCCAGCAGCAGCGAAGAGGCGATCATGGCCTCCAGCGGCGCATTTATACCGGCTGCGCCGGCCTGTGGATAATGGCTGCCCTGGTAGACCACGAAGAAGATCAACGCCCCCTGGCAGACGGTCACCGTGAGCCAGCCGATAAAGGGATATTTTTTCAACCGGATACCACGGTAGCTATAGGCGCGGGAAGCGAGGATATATACGGCCAGTCCTGCCAGCACGTAGCCTCCAAGGAAAGCGCCCAACACCAGCGCCGTCAGGTCCATGACCAGCGTGACCCAAAAGAGCCGGCGTGTCGGCTGCGGCGGATGTTCCAAACCTCCAATGGGTGTGGTGTCGCGGTCCATATAGCTATTGTATCCGTTGCTGGCCGGATAGACCAGCAAATGCAGGATGACAAAAAGCAGGATCACCCTCGCCGTGTCTCTTTCGACCACTTGACTCAGTGCAAACCAAAACACCGGCATCAGGAAAAAAGAGAACGGCAGCCGTAGCAGCCTGAGGGTAGAAGAAGGGCTTTTATTCATTGAAGCTAAGTTTCAGCTACAAGGGCCGGCGCATAGCGCAACGTAAGCTGCTGATAGAGGATCTTGCACCAGATCACGATACCCATCACGGCCTTGATCCCATACGGCCGGATAAACCCATTGCGTATCGGCGCCGGCACGAGATCCGAGATCGACATCGAGATCAACAGAAAGGCCAGGATCAGCAGGATGCGATTCACCGGGTCGGGGGCCTGGCAGAAATACCAGATACCGATGCCGCTCATGACGATGATATAGGTGGGCGACTCGGCCTTGTGATTGAAGATCACCATCCATATCAGCGTACTCGCGAGATACAACAGCCGGAAAGTAAGATCATTATACCGTCGTACATACATCAACGGTACCAGGAACAGCAGCAGGCCCACCAGCGCCACCAAATTCTTTGAGATGTTCACCTTGAACCAGGTCTCCAGCAAACCCATCACCGAGAGCCCAATAGAGGCACTCCTGTCATTCACCAGCAAATGCAGCCAGCTTTTATATAAAAAAAGCAATTGCGATCCGCTGACCACTACGAGTGGTACCACGGCAAAGAACACCATCCAGAAAAGCGACCAGCCCATCAGCTTCAATTTCTCAGGATAAAAAAGATAGAATACGAATGCCAGCCCACCATAGATCTTGATATAGAACGAGAAAACAATGCAAAGGGTTGACAGGATATAGCGTCGCCGTTCCGCCAGGGCGAAGGCCAGCACAACGAGCCCGGCCATCAGTCCGTTGCTTTGCGTATTCTGGATCGATAAAAGCATCTCCAGCACGCAGAAGAGCAGGATCCAGCTTTTCTTTTCCGTGGTCAGTCCGGGCAATAGCCGCACCCCGGCAAACAAGCAGAGGGCGTTGATCAGGTTCCACAATACCAGACCGATCGCATCCGGCATCCACGATAGCAAGCCGAAACAAAGGGCAAAAGCCGGGCTGTATTTATACAGGTCCCAATGATCGTCTGGAAACAATTGGTAGATATCCCTGCCTTGCAGCAGGTGATAAAAGGAGAATTTGAAAATGCGGTAGTTGTTGTAGTCGATATAGGGCCGGCCGCCGGGGACATATATCTTGGGTCCCGCCGTGAGACCCTGTGTCGCGGCGATGATGGAGATGAGCACATAAACGAAAAAGAGGATCGATAAGCTCCTGGTATGCCAGATTCGCTGAAGAGTAGTCCTGGTCGGTTTCATACGTTGTTTGTTAATAGGGCGTCATACCCGCGCAATCGCAGGCAGCTTCCACCGGGACATGCAGCAAGGCGGCGAAATGCCGGTAAAAGCCGATTCGGTCCTGGCGGTTCTTGACGATTTCGGGTTTTTTGCTTTGGCATTCCTCCCCTCCATTGATGATATTGATGGTCATGCCGAAACCTGGCTTACGGCCCTGTTGCCGGTCCTGCTCACTGGGTATCCATTTGCCGCAGACGACGTCGTGGCACGAAGGTTTTGGGCGTTGTTCGCGCATCCAGAACCATAATGCCGCACGAAAGGCGACGACGCCGTTGTGGCTGACCAGCTCGGGTTGTTGAAGCAGGGGCAGTCCAAGGTCGGCGCCGGCCTGGCCATAATTATAGGCATAGCTCAACTGCAGCGGTCCGCGTCCATAGTAGGATCGGCCCGGCACGGGTTTGTAAGGGCTCGTTCCGCCCGTGTTGTAGACGGTACAATGCCCGTCCGCGCAACCGAGCTCTTCGGTGTAATAAAGTCCCCAGGCGTACTCGCCCCCTGGAGAACCAGGGCCGCCGTTGGTCGTTTCATGCGCACAATTGGCAAAAAAAGCAGCCAGCTCCCGGGCGCGCACGTCCGGAGAACCTTCTCCGGCGAATAAAGGGAAGCTGGCTGCAGCCTTGACAAAGGCTTCGTAACTATAAATAGCGTTGTGGTGCGGAAAGAACTGCTCGTATTGCTGTCTCGACAAAAGCGGCGTCGTGCTCGCCCGGATGGGCGGAACACCGGTATGCAGGATCAGCAACAGGGACAATAGATAGTTCACCCGCCAAAACTAGGGAAAATTGGCTTTTCCCTGATGGGGCCTACCATTTTTCGTCTCCATCGGCCTGATTGATCTTCAGGTCGAAACCCTTCATGGGGTCCTCGTAGGCTTTCCCCTGCTCGGGCATCTTGAGCTCGCCGGCGTTCTTGCGGGGCTTTTGTGGGCCGGTTCCGCGTTTGCCTTCCGGCTGATTGCCGCCA
>JAICXX010000159.1 GCA_025934485.1 Chitinophagaceae bacterium | reverse complement strand
GAAAAACGGGATTTTTCCAGGTTCAGGTCCAGCGTGGGGACCTTGCCCGCGGCCGTATCCGAGGGCAGCATTGGTTGAAGGTACCACATTCCACCAAGGGTCGTAGTATCCCGCTGGCCCGGCGGGGTTCCGACCCTGGCAACCGTCGCCAGTGTATCGTAGGTCTTCGCGGTATGCGCCGGACCGGCATTCTGACAGCCGGCAAAAATGAGCAATGGAAAGATGGCTATGGATTTCATATTGGATAGCTTTAGCAATTATAACTGGAAAAACTATGCCAGGCCGGCGGGTAATTTAATCCCCGCCGGCGCCCTGCGGGTCGGCCTGCGTTGCGCCACAAGCTCGCGGGTATTGTTTTGGACTACATCAGGAGCTTTCCCGTATGCGCCGGGATAATGAGTACTCTGGAAGAAGCGCGTTTTACACGCTGACATGCTGCAGGATCACCCGGTAAAGCTCATCGGGATTGAAGGGTTTCACTATGACATCGTTGAGACCGGCGGCAAAAGCATCGCTTTCCACTTCCTTTGGCATACTGGCCGTCAATGCGATAATGGGCAACGTTTCCCCGCGTTTGCGCAATTGCACGGTTGCTTCATATCCATCCATCACCGGCATATGCAGGTCCATCAGGACAAGCTGATGACGCGTGGCATCGAGCCGCTCCAACGCTTCCACTCCATTCGTGGCAACCTCTACAAGCGCGCCGTGGTTCTCGAGCATGGTCTGCGCCACAAGGACGTTGAGGGGGTTGTCTTCGACGAGTAGGATGGAGACATTCCGCAATAAAGACTCCTTTCCTGCCGCCGCAAACGCCTTGCCGAACTCCGGTATAGGCTCGTCGCTCACAGCGAAGGTCTGCGTAAAAAAGAAACAAGACCCCTTGCCGGGTTCGCTCTCCAACTGCAGGTCGACGCCCTGCAATCCGAGTATCTTCTTGGAAATGGCCAAACCCAGACCGGTACCGCCATAGCTTCGCGAGGTCGAAGAGTCCGCCTGCGTGAACCGGTCGAAGATCATATGCTGTTTTTCCTTCGGTATGCCGATACCCGTATCCTGCACGCGCACCGTGAGCGTGATCGCCTCCGGCCGGACGGTATCCACGGCAATGTCTAACCGTACGGAACCTTCTTTGGTGAATTTGATGGCATTGTGCACGAGGTTGTTGATCACCTGGCTCGTTCGGGTAGGATCGCCTATCAGCATCTTATCGAGCCGGCTGTCCACATCGGCCACCAGCCCGATCGCCTTATCATCAGCGGCATTTTTGAGCCCGGCGGCGATATTATGCGCGATGCCGGCAAGGTCCATGGGGATCTGCTCGAAATTGATCCGGCCTTCTTCGATCTTGGTATAATCGAGGATGTTGTTGACGATAGATAAAAGATTGTTGGCGGAGAAAAGCAAAACTCCCAGGTCATCTTCCTGGTCGGGCCGCGGATCGCTGCTCAAAAGCAAATGGGTCATCCCAATCACCGCATTCAAGGGTGTCCTGATCTCATGCGACATGGTGGATAGGAATTCGGTCTTGGCCTTCAATCCTTGCTGGGCCTGGATCGTCGCCTGCCGGAAATGGTGCGCGAACCGATGGCTGAGAGCCAGCGATTGCAAAAAGAAAAAAGCGATATAACAAATGAAAAGCACGATGCGCCAATCGGAGATCAGCCCGAAATAGTGCAGGTTCATTACCAGTCCGATGAACAACATCACCGCCGTGCTCAACAGTGCAAAGACCGACCCGCTGCGGCGATGCCGGGCGGCCCTTAAAAACACATACATCGAGTAGGCAATGCAAAAGAACATGACACCCAGGAAAAGGATCAATATCCTTGTAAAGATGAGCGTCGGCGCCACCAGCACCAGCGCGCTATAGCCGATACAGAACCAAACCAACCCATCGGTGACAGGGCGATTGACATCATCCGGATACAGATACTTCGTGTACAGACAAAAGAACACCATTGCCAGCGAAAGCGAAAGATATTCGAGTCGGATCGTGATAAACCAGTTGAGATCGACGAATAACGAATGCAACACATAATGGTTGGTGCCCACCATTCGGTAGCTGAAAACGATACAAAAAAGTGAAAAGAAAAAGATCGTCTTATCCTGGCGGCCGAACAGGAAAAGCCCCAGAAAAAACAACCCGCCCATGAACATACACCCTGCCAGCATAAAGTCATAGGCCTCATCGCGGTTCTTCTTCAAAAAGAGTACGTCTTTATCGCCGATAAGCAAATCCTTGTAGGGACCGGCGCGGTTATGCCAGAAATTGGCGATCTGCAGGACGAGAACAAGGGTATCCGGTTCTCCCGGGGGGATGGCGAAATACTTTGTCGACCAAAAGGGAATGGCCGCTTCTTTGGTCGTTGCCGGCTGGCCGTTCTGGGCCTGTACAATGCCGTTTACGTATAATTTTGAAGCGCAATAGGTGTCCGGTAGCTGAATCCCCAGTCGCGGGCGTTTCGCGGGCAGTAAAATGGTGAGTCGATAGGTAGCGTAGCCTATTGTCGGCAACTTTTGTCCATTTAATTTGAGGTCATTCCAAAGCTCGGGGAAAGGCTCATAGTCGGATGGAGCTGAAGAAATACTGTCAGGCGGCAGGAGCCGGTTCCAATAAAAAGCCCATTCGCCATTGGTATTCAGTGAGTTATTAAAAAGATTGGAGTTCCGTAAGTCGAGCACGCCTTTGTGGGCAACAGGCTGCCCCTCGTTTGCACGACAGAAAAGACCCAGGGGTATACACAGGGTGAGCAGAAGTATTTTCTGCAGCATCTTCATTCGGAGGATAACGAAAAAAGACGGCTCACCTTGTGTGAGCCGTCTGAATGTTTTATGGAATACAAATTATTTCTTCTCGAGGAGCTTGAAGAACTGATCCAGTTGGGGCAGGATCACGATACGGGTGCGGCGGTTAGCGGCGCGTCCTTCTTCGGTATCATTACCCGCAACGGGTACATATTCGCTACGACCGGCGGCAGTGATATGTGCCGGGTCGAGGCCATATTGTTTCTGGAGGATGCGGACAACGGAAGTAGCACGTTTAACGCTAAGATCCCAGTTGTCTTCCAGGTTCGGACGGAAGAACTTCTTGTTATCGGTATGACCTTCTACCATGAATTCGATGTCGGGTTGTGCTTTCAGTACGGCAGCTACTTTACCCAGCACCGTTTTGGCGGCTTCGGTTACCGTCCAGCTACCGCTCTTGAACAGCAGCTTGTCGGAGATATCGATATAGACGACACCTTTGTCAACCTTGATGTTGATGTCCTTGTCATCCATGTTACCGATAGCACCTTTGAGGTTCATCACGAGGGCCATGTTGAGCGAGTCCTTGTGAGCCAGCTGATCCTGCAGGTTCTTGATGAACTCGTCTTTGGCGCCGATGTTATCCAAAGATTTCTTAATGCTTTCTGCCTGAGAGTTTGAAATTACGCTCAGGTCTTCGAGTTGTTTCAGGGTAGCGTCGTGATTTTGTTTCAGGAAATCGATCTGCTTGTTGAGGGCGTCGATCTGGTTCTGGAGCGCAGCGGCCTTGCTGGCATCCGAGGCGGTGAGATCATTACAGTTCTTGAGGTCACCGGCTAATTTGGCGTTGGCGTTGGTTAAGGAGTCGATCTTCGCTTCAGCGGCTTTGTACTTTTTTTGACTTACGCAAGAGAACAATACCAAAGGAAAAGCCGCGAAAAGCAATGTTTGTTTAAGCTTCATAGTAATATCATTTATTTAAAAAATAATATCCTTCTACGCGTGTTACTTGTGCGATAGGAGAAGAATAATGTGCCAAAGATAAATCAACAAACGAAAAAAGCTAATTTGTTTGTGGAAAAAGATAGGCTAATATGATGCCAATTTCGCGGAATATGTTGTATTTACTATATTTTGAGCCGCCTTGTACGATACGACAAACCGTTAGAAGGTTACCCGGACTCCCGGTGTCACCCCCTTTAAAAAGTCATTAAAATACATACATGGCTGGATGGAGACCATGTTCCTTGCCAGATTTACCGAGCCGACGCACAAACGAAAGGTGTGCTTGACGAAGTTGTCACCCTGGTTATGGATCAGGTAGCCGATGGAGAAATCGAGGTCAAGATTCAAGGCGTTTCGGGGTTGATAGGCAGGACCGATGCTAAACTTTGTGCCCGGCGGTTTTGCTTTCCGGTTCGAGTATCCCAAGACCAGGAAATCGTTCCGGTAGGTCTGAAGCCGGCCGTCGGCGTCATGGGCAAAAAGGAATACCGGCTCCCAATCGACCGAAAACGTGTTCCGGTTATCCTTGTTTATAATGGAAATGGCCGTGCCCAGATTAAAGGAGGGTGTAAAATAATTCTTGTAGTTCTGGATCGAGACATGGTATCGAAGGGATAGTTCGGCCTGGCGACCGGCGGAAAAAAAGTGTCTTGCCGAGATCGTCGGGTCGGCTTTGAGATAGGCCCGGCCCCTCTTGTGGGTCCAGTTCTCCTCGCCTTCGCTGGTTTGCATCTTTGCTACGATGCGGTTGAGCCCGGCGGTGATGAGACCGTTGAGCTCATCGTACCGGTTGAGAAAGAATCCCAGCCTGTCATACCGCAGCCCGCTTTCTCCTTCCGCCGGCACTGCGATCAGCAGGAATACCGTGTCCTGTTGCAGTTTCAGCAAGGCCGGCTCTCCATCCCCTACAAGGTAGGTAGAGGCAGCGAGTTTTGTTTGGCGGATGCGTAGTTTTTTATGGCCCTGCGCATCGATGAGGTAATCGATCCGTTTGGCTGTCTGCGGGTCGGCAAGTGAATCCTGCAGCGATTTGATATCGGTGAAAAATACAAGAAGCAGCGAGTCGATATTTTGAAAACGGGCCAGTTCTTGCCGGCTGGTGAGCTCGAGCCGCATGCTATTGCCTTGGCCCAGCCCGGCCCAGGCCTTGTACTTCGTGCTATACGGCGGCAATTCGAACACCTTGTCGTCCGGCGAACCAGCGTTGGCGTTTTCCCGGTACTGCTGGGCATACGATGCCCCCGTGATGCTCAGCAGGAGGCCGAGCAGGACAATGATCTTTCGCATAATGGTCAGTTTGATGAAGAGAGTCTAATTTTTAATAATGCGGCGTCGGTCGCCGGCGGGGGCGGCGGCAACGACATCCGGGTTTGCCCCGGCACCAAAAAGAATTCGAACCGTTTAGCTGCATCGGAGGCCGTTATGGCTGCAGGCAATGGTCCTGAAACCCCCGACAGCTCGTTGATATGAATAACACGTAAAGTTTTGTTTTTCAATGGCTTTGGTGTCATGGCGGCCACCGAATCCGGCATCCTTTCCGGTGTGACGACAGGCGGCGTTGTCAATCCGGCGATCTGTACTGGCTGCTGTTGAGCGGGTTGCTCATGCCGCGCGCGTCTCTGTCCCGGTACCGCCTGCCCCCGAAGCTCCTGCGATGCCCGCGCCATGTGTGCCGCAGCCACATCCCCCGACCCGGCGTTTTCCCTTGAAGTAGCCGCAACGGGCGCGTTGCCAGCCGGGGTATGCTTCGCCGAACCCGCGCCGGTGGCGGCTCCCGGGGAGTATATCGACACCCCCGGCGCAACGGCGCGCTGCCGTTCGACAGGCCGCAACGCGACGACGCGGTTATGCCGGTTATAGAAAAATCCTGCGGCGGCGACCAGTGCCAGCAGCACGCATGCTGCGGCCATCCGGTATACGAAGAACCGCCGCCGCCGTGGCTTTCCGGCGATCTTGTCCATCAGACGTTCCCAGGTAGCCTCGCGGTCATCGAGTCCCTGGCCGGGAACCCCGCAGGGATCGTCCAGCCGGCTGCGCCAGGACAAGAACTCATCTATTCTTTCTTTGGACATACTGTACACCCTTTAAAGACAACATCTTTCTCAATAGAATTTTCGCCTTCCGCAACTGCGATTTCGATGTGCCTTCCGCAATCCCCAGTAGCTGCGCGATCTCCCGGTGTTCCATGCCCTCTATCACGTGCAGATTGAAGACCGTCCGGTAACCCACCGGCAGCCGCACGATGAGCTCGAAGATCTCGGCCGCGGAAAGGCCGGCCAGCGGCTCTTCCTCCCGCGAAACCACCTCCGCGGCATCCTCGCCGACGACGACAAACGAATGATGCCGCCGCAGGAACATCAAACACTCGTTGACCATGATCCTTTTGATCCATGCAAACAAAGCCGCCTCGCCCTGGTACCGGAAGCGTGGCAAATGCGCAAAAAATTTACAGAACCCGTCCAGCAGGATCTCTTCCGCATCCGCGCGGTTTTTGACATACCGGCTGCAAACCGCCATCATGGGATCCGCCAGCGCGTTGAACAACGCCTTCTGCGCTGCGGCATTTCCTGTTCTGGCATCCTCGATCTGATCCGATATAATCATAAGATAAAAACCTAAATGCAGGACCGTCCATCCGGGTTGCCCGCTGCCCCGGAAATGGTAAATATTTGTATCAGGCCCAAAAATATTAGTCAGAAAATGCTAAAAACATTAGGTGTGTATAAGTTAATTACCGTACCTTTATCGAATCAATAAATTTGGGAACACTAAACAATACGATTATGTCAAATGCAGAAAAACTCAAGGCTCTGAAGCTGACGATGGACAAAATAGACAAGGATTTCGGGAAAGGCAGTGTCATGATGATGAACGAGAAAAGCCAGGACCCTATGGAGGTTATCTCCACCGGCTCTATCGGTCTTGACATGGCGTTGGGAGTCGGAGGACTGCCCAAAGGCAGGATCGTCGAAATATATGGCCCCGAATCTTCGGGTAAAACGACCGTCGCCACACATATTATTGCCGAAGCCCAAAAAAAAGGCGGCATGTGCGCGATCATCGACGCCGAGCATGCTTTCGACAGCGGTTACGCGCAGAAACTAGGGGTCGACGTCGACAATCTCCTGATCTCTCAACCCGACTATGGCGAGCAGGCACTGGAGATCGCGGACCGGCTGATCCTCTCCGGCGCGCTCGATGTCGTCGTCATCGACTCTGTCGCGGCCCTCGTTCCCAAAGGAGAACTCGAAGGCGAGATGGGCGATAGCAAAATGGGTCTGCAAGCCCGCCTGATGTCCCAGGCGCTGCGGAAACTCACGGCAACCATCAGCAAGACCAACACCATCTGTATCTTCATCAACCAGCTTCGTGAGAAGATCGGCGTTATGTTCGGAAACCCCGAAACGACCACAGGTGGTAATGCGCTCAAATTCTATGCTTCCGTCCGCCTCGACATCCGCCGCATGGCGCAGATCAAAGACGGCGATGAAGCGATAGGTAACCGTGTAAAAGTAAAAGTCGTGAAGAATAAGGTCGCTCCCCCCTTTCGGGCTGCCGAGTTCGACATCGTCTTCGGCGAAGGGATATCCAAAATGGGTGAGATCGTCGACATGGGCGTCGAGTTGGCTATCGTTCAAAAAAGCGGCAGCTGGTTCAGCTATGGTACCGATAAATTAGGCCAGGGTCGTGATACGGTAAAACAATTGCTGCACGACAATCCTGAATTGGCTACAGACATCGAGAACAAGATCCGCGAGAAAGTTAAAGAGATGCAAACGAGTTAGCCATTCAAACGACCTTAGGTTGTTTTTAATTTAAATTGGGTTAGTAAGTACCGGCCTCGATGTCTATCGAGGCTTTTTTATTAAAACGCGGGACGCGTTTGTCCACGAGCGAACAACGCGAAGCTCGCGAATAAGGGCCGCTCCAGTGGAGCGGGCCGAAATTCTACAGACATCAGCTTTTATGCCGTGAATGCGCTACTTTTTCCCGATGCGCATTCGCGGCATATCCTACACTAACGTACATATGCTGTGTGAGAGTACGTATAACTACGCATTCATGAGGCACCGGTGCGTGAGTATTGGCGCGGCCTCCAGCTGATCAACCCCTAAAAATAAAAAAGGGGTCTGAATAGAAATTCAACCCCGTTTTAAAATCCAATATCCTATGAAAAACCAAGTTAAAGGTAGAGGAATAAAATCAAATCTGCAATACCATTTTCAGGTAATATTTATTTTAAGTGGTTTTTAATTCTTCAGCAATTGCCTTGAAATCGCTCTATTGCTTTCTTTATCAGTTACTCGCAGAATATAGACCCCATGCTCCAAAGATGTTGCATTAATAACCTGTATCCCGGGTTGTAACCGTTTACTTATCCGCACTGCGCCGGAGGGATCCAGAACGTCCAACTCGATACTGTGCTCTGTGCGCACGATGAACAACTTGTCTACCGGATTTGGGTAAAATTTGAAATCGACTTCACCCGACATGCTCAAACCTTCAGCTTTTGAATAGAGATTAGCACCCTCCGCGCTGGTATAACGGATGCGGTAAAGATCGCTGCCGTTCGGCGGCGCCTGGTCCACCAGCTCATAATGAAGTTTTCCACTGTTGGATACCTCGGCGCCCACGGTTTCAAAAGGCCCGCCTTCCGAGCTCCGCTCGACGACAAAATAATCCCCCTCCGTGGAGCTGTCGACATCCCATTCCAAAATGACTTTGTTTGATTCTTTAACCGTGGCGGAGAAATGAGCGAATAACCGATCACCATCGTGAGATATACCCCGCCCTTCCGTGGAATCCGGCGACTCGGGACCAGGTTGCCCGACGCAGACGACGACGCTGGCCAGCACCAGCAGTAGACAGGCTAGCTTTTTCATTTTAATGGATCAGTAAGTAATGTGACCTTCAGCCTGGGAGAGCCTTAAGTCAATAGTAGAATTTAATGTTGGGGACGGGGGGTTGCGTGAACAAATTCTGTGCCTATTCTTAAAAACGCTGCACGGCAATTAAAATTATTTTCCTTTTGTTATAATAATCTTAAAGCCAGCTATCTTTCCAACATGCAAACTCCCATCAGGAAAATGAGCGGCACCAAACGAATAGCCCTCGTAGCACACGACAACAAAAAAAGCGAACTCATCGAATGGGCCATCTATAATAAGACGGCCCTTGCCAGGCACAAGCTCTTCGGGACCGGCACCACCGGCGCCCTCGTTCAGGAGGCGTTGGAACAAACCGTCACCAGGTTCCTGAGCGGCCCGCTCGGCGGCGACCAGCAGATCGGGGCCAGCATTGCAGAAGGAAAGATCGATGTCCTCATCTTTTTCTGGGACCCCATGGAAGCTCAGCCTCATGATCCCGATATCAAGGCCCTTCTCCGCCTGGCCGTAACCTGGAATATCCCCTTTGCCTGCGACCGGGCCACCGCCGATTTCCTGCTGACATCCCCGCTGATGCATGACGATTACGAGGTGGTCGTGCCGGATTATTCGCTTTACAATAACCGCCTGCGCAATCCCAATCAATCACCAAAATAAAGATGTACTACACATGAGAAAACTACTGATCGCCGGAAGCCTGCTGCTGGCCTGCACCGCCGCCTGGTCACAGCCCAAAACCCTTTCCGGTTTCGGCGAGACCGACGCCAAACAGGAACTCCAGCTGGAATCGAATTTCGACGGCTATCTGAAAGCCGCCAACATCGACAGCAATCTCCGTATCATGTCCTCGCACCCTCACCACGTGGGTTCCCCCGGAGACAAGGCCGTGGCGGAGTACATCTTTAATAAGTTCAAGTCATGGGGGTATGACGTACAGATCGAGACCTTCTACGTACTCTTCCCTACCCCCAAAGAACGATTGCTGGAGATGACGGGTCCCGTGAATTTTAAAGCCTCCCTCGCCGAACCAGCGCTCAAAGAAGACGCTACCAGCGACCAGACCAGGGAACAGCTGCCGACCTACAACTGTTTTTCCGCCGACGGCGACGTCACGGGCGAACTCGTATTCGTCAACTACGGTATCCCCGAAGACTACGAAAGACTCGAGCGAATGGGCATCTCGGTAAAAGGCAAGATCGTCATCGCCAAATACGGCCACTCCTGGCGCGGCATCAAGCCCAAGGTGGCGCAGGAACACGGCGCCATCGGCTGCATCATCTATTCCGACCCCAGGGACGACGGTTATTTCGAAGGCGATGTCTATCCCAAAGGTGCCTTTAAAAACGAGTACGGCGTTCAACGCGGCTCGGTGCTGGACATGCCCATCTACCCCGGCGACCCGCTGACACCGGGCATCGGCGCGACCAAAGACGCCAAACGTCTCGACCGCAAAGACGCGGCAACCCTTCTCAAGATACCCGTGCTGCCCATCAGCTACCACGACGCCGAACCCCTGCTCCGGGCACTCGACGGCCCCGTCGCCCCGGAAGAATGGCGTGGCGCACTACCTATAACCTACCACGTAGGCCCCGGCAAGACCAGGGTGCATCTCAAACTGGCCTTCAACTGGGACCTCAAGCCCGTGAACGACGTTATCGCCAAGCTCCCCGGCGCCGAATGGCCCGATGAATGGGTCATCCGCGGCAACCACCACGACGGCTGGGTCAACGGCGCCGGCGACCCGCTGAGCGGGCAGAGCGCCATGCTGGAAGAGGCCCGTGCCGTAGCCGAACTCCATAAGACCGGCTGGTCGCCCAAACGTACGATCGTCTACTGCGCCTGGGACGGTGAAGAACCCGGCTTGCTCGGTAGCACCGAATGGGTAGAAACACACGCCCCCGAACTCCAGCGAAAAGCCGTAGTCTATATCAACTCCGACGGCAACGGCCGTGGTTATCTCGGCGCCGGAGGATCGCATGCCCTGGAACCCTTTATGAACGAGGTCGCCCGCGATGTCATCGACCCCGAGACCCATATCAGCGTCGCCGAACGCAAACATGCCCGCGAGCTGATCAGCGCCGCCGATGGCAACCGGCTCAAAAAAGACCTGTTCCAGAAGAAGACCTTTAGCCTCGGCGCCCTTGGCTCGGGCTCCGACTATTCACCCTTCCTTCAGCACCTCGGCATCCCCAGCTTCGACCTGGGCTATGGCGGCGAGGATCCCGGCGGTGAATATCACAGCATCTATGATTCCTATGACGACTACCGCCGTTTCAAAGACCCCAGCTTCCAGTACGGCGTAGCCCTCGCCCAGACCGCCGGCCGGACCACGCTGCGCATCGCCGACGCACCGCTGCTGCCTTTCGATTTTCGCGCGCTCGCCAAAACCATCGACGAATATGCAGCCGACCTGATGACACAGCTGGACAACCTGCGCGAGACCACGGCACTCAAAGATCAGCTGATCAAGGCCGGCGACTATGGCTACGCAACCGACACCGCCCTGCATCTTCAGCCTCCGCCGGCACACGATCTCGTCCCCTATCTGAACTTCTCACCATTGCAAAACGCGCTTAACCGGCTGGACCACGCCGCCACCCATCTCGCCGACACCCTGGCCCGCATGCATCTTACCGGCAGCAAAGAACAATCGGTAAATGAGGCGCTTTATAGGGCGGAACAACAATTGCTATCTGATAACGGGCTGCCCCGGCGACCCTGGTACCGGCACACCATCTACGCCCCCGGCTTCTATACCGGCTATGGCGTAAAGACCCTGCCGGGTATCCGTGAAGCGATAGAACAACGCAACTTCGCCGAGGCACAACAGCAGATAGAGCTCGACGCCGCCGTCATTACCCGGTTCGCCGACTATCTGGCCTCGATCGTCTTGTGAGGACCCCTGCCGCATTATGACCTTGAAGATCCTACGATATTTTCTCCGCATAGCAGGCACTATCTTGTGCCTGCTATTTCTTGCCTGGATCGCCCTGGCGGTCTACGTTCAGCTCCATAAGCGATCCATCTTGGATCGCGCCCAGGATGCCGTTAAAACCCATCTGCAGGGCGACGCCCACATCGGCTCGCTGGAGATCTCCTTTTTTCGCAATTTCCCCTCGATCACCGTCCGCCTCTCCGACGTCTGGCTGCGCGATAGCGCCTGGCAGCAACACCATCACGATCTCCTCAAGGCGACCGACGTATTCGTCTCGTGCAATCCCTGGAAAAGCCTGATCCATCGTGACGTCGCACTCGGCAGGGTCACCCTCCAACACGGTACGATCTATCTCTATACCGACAGCACCGGCTACACCAATACCTATCTGCTCCACGAACGGAAATCCGCCGAAGCGGGCAAACCCGGTGGATCGCGCGACGTGCCGGACATCGAGCTCATCGACATGCGTTTCGTGATGGAGCGGCAGGACAAACACAAGCTCTTCGATCTCGACATCCGGCATCTTACTTGTGGCATCCAAAAGGACGACCGCCTGCTGCGGCTTGACGTCCGGCCCGGCATCCATGTCAACAGCTTTTCGTTCAACACCGAAAAAGGCAGCTTTATAAAGGACAAGCTTCTTTCGGGTCATTTTGCGGTCGAATACAATACCGCCAGCAAGATCGTCCAGTTCGCAAAAGCCACCGTTGACATCGACGGCCACCCCTTCACCTTTACCGGCCGTTTCTTCCCCTCCGTGGTTCCCGACCCTTTCTTCCTGGAGATCCAAACGGACAACATCCGCTTCCATGATGCCGCCGCGCTCCTCACACCCAATATCCAGCAGAAGGTCGATGTATACGATATCGACAAACCTGTGGACGTACACACCACCGTCGACGCCGGCGGCGCCGACGACCCCACTCCACAGATCCATGTCCAGCTGAACCTGGACCATGGCAGCGTGCTGACGCCTCCCGGGCGTTTTACCGGCGCATCCTTTAAAGCTACCTTTAGCAACGAATGGAAAAAGGGGAAGAAACGCGGCGATGAAAATTCTGCCATTCGAATCCTGGCCTTTACCGGCACATTTGAAAATATTCCGCTCCGCAGTGACACCATCCTTATCACGAATCTGAAACATCCGCAGATGAAGGGTGATCTGCACGCACAGTTCGATCTCGCGCGCCTCAATGATCTCACCGGCAGCCAGACGCTCCAGTTCAACAAGGGCTCCGGCAACATGGACCTCGTCTACGCCGGCCCGCTCTCGGAGAACGACACTGCCGGAACTACGGTTAACGGTCATTTGGATATCGACTCCGCCGGTATGGTTTATCTGCCCAACCAATTCCGGCTTAGCGGCGGCAAAGGGCGGCTGCTCTTCAAAGACCAGGATCTCGTGATCGAGTCGCTGGCTGTTCACTCCGGCGATAGCCGGATAACTGCGTCGGGTGTCGCCCGGAATCTCGTCGCCTTGCTCGACCGTAACGCGGAGAACGTTTCGATGAACTGGCATCTCACTACACCCTCGCTCGACCTCGAAGATCTCCTGCCGTTGATCAATCGTCCCACCGGCGCCCCCGCCCGCCGGAATACCAAAAGCGCCTTTGGCGAGACCTTTGGCCGCATCGACAACCTCCTGAAGGAAGGCGCTATCCATGTCGACGTCGACGCAGCCGATCTGCGGTTCAGAAAATTCGTGGGCGCCCATGCCAAAGCAGATCTTTTGTTCGACAACCACGAGATCCGGCTGAACAAGCTGACCGTCGAACAGGGCGGAGGTTCGCTGCAGGTGAAGGCCACCCTCAGCCATAAGGGCGATGGCGAAGTGAGCCCCCTGAAGGTGGATACGCATCTGGACGGCGTGGACCTGCCGCATATCTTCTCAGCCTTCAACAATTTCGGT
>JAICXX010000241.1 GCA_025934485.1 Chitinophagaceae bacterium | reverse complement strand
TGGGGGCCGAATACATAGAGTGCACTGTCCGGTTCTACGGTGCAGCGGGATTCGTCGATCTGGCCATTTTTGTCTTCGATGGCTCCCAGGTTCAGACCGAGATGCCTGGCCATGAAATGGTACATCGGAATACGTTTGGACAGGGCGTAGTCGTGTTGATCTTGGGGCAGGTGGACATTCTCCACGTTCGCGGCAGCACCATAGTAGCCATAGACCGTTTGCAGATAGGGGAAATCGTGTTCGGGCATATGGGCGGTCCAGTCGCCGCCATCGGATATGAGGAGCTGCGGGCGGGGTGCCGCCATGGCTGCGAGCTCGACGTTGTCGGTACCCCCTGCGCATTGATGGATCGGCCGGCCGTGCTCGCAGGGGCAGCCGCCGTCGAAATAGGCCGATACCATCACCACGGGTACGCTGACCTTGATGCGGGGGTCGATGGCCGTGAGGATCACGGTCTGCGTACCGCCACCGGAAGCGCCGGTAATCCCTACGCGGGCGGTGTCCGTCTCTTTGAGGGCCAGCAGGTAATCGAGGATGCGGATGCCGCTGAGGATCTGGACGGTCTCGGCCATTGGCGTGCGGTGGTCTTCGCTTTTGAACTGGAGCAGGGATTCGTTCCAGGCGAAGAGGTCGTAGCTAAAGGCCATGGCGCCCATGCGGGCTTCGGCGGCACAACGCAGCTGGCAGTCGGCGCGATAACGGTGGCCGGGGAAGTGCCCGTCGGGGTTGAGGATCACGGGTATCTTGCCTTTGATCTTTAGCGGTCTGTAAAGCGAGCCATTGATATAGAGGCCAGGCAAGAGCTCGATCGCGACATTCGAGACTTCGTAGCCATCGAATTTCCGCCAGGGTGTGGTGATGGGGGTAGTGGTTGGCTTGGGGGGAAGAGGAGACAGTTGCAGGGCCTGATAGATACAGGGCACGAGTTCCGATTTCCGGGCCTCCCATTCCGCCTTGTCGTGATAGAGCGAGGCGAGATGATCCAGCGCTTCTTTGCCTTTTTCGAAAGAACGTTTGTAGGACTCCTGGGCGTTGGCATGTAGGGTCCCGAACAGGAAGAGGGCGGCGACAGGAGCGAGCCGCCGTGCTTTTCTCCAGCCGCTGAACAGCAGGTTGGGGTTGATATCCGGTTTCGGATAGAACAAGCTGGCGACATAGCCAACTACGATCACGACGATATGGCTCCAAACGCCCAGCATGAGTTTGTTCTGTGTAAAATTATAACGGCCCAGATCGAGCAGCAGGGCCTTATGAGCACCTATGCCGATCTGGGTGGAGGTGAGGAAGGCGTATGCCGTAAAGAGGATACAGGCGATGATGCCGATGTTGAGGCCCTGGCGGTTGGTACGCGGGCTGAAGAGACCCAGTAAAAAGATACCGGAGATGCCGCCGGAGAAGACGGCATAGAGTGTGAAGACGATGCCGAGGACCCCATCCGTGCCGGCGTTGACATAGAGCATGGCGATGCCGATGCTGACGAGTCCTGCTATGACGACGATGTATTTCCCCGCGCGGAGGTAGTGGCCATCCGGCCGTCGGGGCCGCAGTTTGCGATAATAGTCTTCCACGCCTACGGCGCCCAGCGAGTTGAGGTCGGCGCTCATGCTGCAGATGGCGGCCGAGGTCATGGCCGAAAGGATAAAGCCTACGAGACCCGTGGGCAGCCGCGTCATGATAAAGTAAGGGAATACCGCATCCGCACGTGTACCGGCCGGAAGAGCATGCGTCTGGTAGAAGACGAACAGACCGGTGCCGATGAACATGAATAACATCCACACGGGTACGGTCAGCAGGACACCCATGAGTGAAGCGCGAATGGCTGCTTTGTCCGTTTTCGCGGTGAGGTAGCGTTGAACCACCGTTTGGTCGGTACCATATTTCTGGATGGCGTAAAAGACACCATTTATCGCCATGACGAGAAAGGTGAGTTTGGTGAAATTCCACTCGTAGGGGCCGAAGCCCGTATGATGCGCCGCGTGGGCGATGCGCCAGACGTCGGCGGGCGTGTCGGCTGCGGTGAAGAGCAGGATGGCCAGGCAGGTGATACCGCTGGCAAAGAGCAGGAATCCCTGAAATACGTCGAGCCAGATCACGGCTTCCATCCCACCGAGCAGATTGATGAAGATGATGACGCTACCGATGGCGAGGATCATCGCGGTGGTGTTGCAGCCGATCATCTTACTCAGGGCCAGCGCCAGCAAAAAGAAGATGGTGCCCATGGCGGAGAACTGGCGAAGCACGAAGGCCAGCGAGCTGTAATAACGGGCAAACGAGCCAAAACGCCGTTCGAAATATTCGTAGGTGCTGAGACCGATGACCTTGCGGTAGAGGGGCACTACCCACCAGATGACCCCCAGCAACACCACGGGTACCATGAGTCCCTGGACGAGGAGTATCCAGTTTGAAGAATAGCCTTCGCCCGGATAGGCCAGGAAGGTGACACTGCTGATCATGCTGGACAATAACGACATGCCGATAGCCCAGGCAGGAACCTTTCCTTTAGCCAGGAAGTAGGATTGGGTAGATTGTTTTTTCCGCGAGAATCTCAATCCGAGATAGAGGGTCACCGCCAGGAAGAGGACGATGATGAGGATATCTGCGAAATGTAGGTTCTGATTCATATGGTGGAAGTCATTATTAGATGCTGATGGCGTCGGGCCAGGGATAAGACCCCGGCTTGACGGTGACAAAAAGATCGGGCGCCTCCGCTACGCGCATGCGCACGAGTCCCGGAGCCAACTCCTGTTCGGGTACAAAGGTGTGCCAGCCGATGGCATTCAGGATGGCATAGGCTGTTGCTCCACCTTCGATGATGATCTCCGTGGGGGTGGTTCTTTTCAGGAGGTGATAGATGGCAATGGCCATGCTATCGCGGAGGTGACGGGCAGAATAGCTATATCCATCGGGATCGATCGCGATCACGGCTCTATTATGCTTTTCCAGGAGACTGGCGATATCATCGAACCAGGTCTCGTCCGGGTCCTGAGGCATGTAGCGTACGGGACCTCCGGCTTTCTTTTGATGTTTGATCGAGTCGCGGCTGCGGTCGAAGGTGGTGCCGCTGATGAATAACAGTGGGGCGCCGATGAGGCCGGCATCTTTTGCGCCGCGGGCCGCATCAGCACGCCGCTTAGGCGCCTCGGGAAACTGCCGGTCGAGCAGGGCCGAGAAAAAGCCGGCGGCGCCTGCGGCCAAGGTCTGTGCCGGAAGACGATGCGCCCAGGTTTGGAGGTCGGCGAGATCGTTTACTTCGCCGACGACGATGCCGCGGGCAGGCAGCTCCTCGTCGTGTTTTCGCAACAGCACGGGTGTTTGCTTTGTGTGCAGCATATCCTGGATGTCCGAACTATAGATCGGGAATTCGGGATCGATGGAAAATGCGCTATGATGGATGGGTTTGCCGTTCAGATAATAATGACCGTCGCGGATCGTGCGCGCGAGGATCGGGTTGGCGGGGATCAGGAGCGCCGATTCCAGTCCGAGGATCTCGAGATGGGTGTTCAGCTCGGCGAGCACATGGCCGCGAAGAACGGAATCGGTTTTTTTATAGATCCATTGCGGCTGTAAGATCTTGAGCGCACGGGTGATCGTAGACATCTCTTCGATAGCAGCGGGTTCGGGTTTGGAGCGGCTGTCGGCGGCGATGACCAGCAGGTCGGGAGCGTTATCCGTGGGGAGCCGGCCGGCATTGCCGGCCCGGGTGTGTTCCGGCACGATGGTGCGGATCTCCGTTCTTAGTCCGTGGCGGAGACCGATACCACCGAGTTCGGCGGCGCCCGTGAGATCATCTGCGATAACGGCGATCATTTGTTTATTGTTCGCGATTTGGTCAATTGCACTGCGGCTTCGATGGCGAGGATCATGGCGTCGGGGCTGGCGATGCCTTTGCCGGCGATCTCGAAGGCAGTACCATGATCGACACTGGTCCGGATGATGGGAAGCCCCATGGTGATGTTCACCCCTTTGACACTATCCATGCGTTGTTTGGCGGCGTTCCATTTAAACCCGTTGAGCTTAAAAGGAATATGGCCCTGGTCATGGTACATGGCGACCACACCGCCATAATGTCCCGTTGCTGCTTTCGCAAAGAGGGTATCGGGCGGCACGGGGCCATCCACATCATACCCTTGTGCACGTGCTTCGAGGACAGCGGGCAGGATCTCCTGATCGTCTTCGGTACCGAAAAGGCCCGAGTCGCCGGCGTGTGGGTTGAGGCCCGCTACGCCGATCTTCAGATTTTTCTCGCCCAGAGAGATCAGCCCGTCTTTCAGCAGAGCGATGACGGCCAGTACCCGTTCTTTTTTTACGAGGTCACAGGCCTGACGGAGCGAGACATGGGTAGAGACGTGAATCACTTTAAGGTTGTCTTCTACGAGGAGCATGCCATATTTGGAAGTGTTGGTATAGCGCGCATATATCTCCGTGTGCCCCGCGAAGTGATGACCGGCGTCGTTGATGGATTTTTTATTGATAGGCCCGGTGACCGTGGCGTCGATCACGCCGGCCATCGCCAGCCCGATGACCTTACGCACGGCTTCGAAGGAAGCATGGCCTGCCATGGCGGAGATCTCGCCCCAGGCAAACCTCGTCATGTCGACCGTTCTCATGTCGAGTACATCAATCTTTCCCGGCTGGAACAGCGCTTCTTTGACATCGGTGATGGCGTGGATGGGCGTCTTCCAACCGAGGTGCTCGGCGGTAAATTGTATGAGTTTAGCGTCGCCGACGATGAACGGGCGGCAGATGTTCGTTACGGATTCGCTGAGCAGCGCTTTGAGAGCGATCTCGGGCCCTATGCTAGCCGGATCGCCCATGGTAATTCCTATTATTGGTAAAGTTGACATCGAATTGGTTTAAAGTGGCGGCATCATATACGGCTGGCAAAGCCCTTCTTTTTGCATCAATGCTTTTAGCGCTCCGAAGGAACTGCCAGGGCCCCTACCCTGATAAGAAGCGCCGAGCTGATCGGACAGATCCTGCAGCCGGTTAAGGTGGTCGATATCGCCGGCAGCCTTCGCCTTGAACATATCCGTATATACGCCGGGGGACAGATTGCCCGAGCTGGGGACGAGGCCATCGCCGCCGTGCAGAAGGGAAAAGGCGCTCCGGGCCGACCAGCCGAGGAGATGACTGAAATCTTTTCGACCGGACCACATCTGCAAGGCTGTGACGAGGCGTTCTTCGTTCCGTTCGGAATCCTTGAGGCCTACGATATTGGGGTGATGGCTGAGCTTGTCGACCAGCGGCAGCGGGATCGAATGATGGGTTGTCGAGGGGATGTTATAGATCATCCAGGGGCCAGCGATCTTTTCCGCCAGTGTCTCGAAATAGTTTAAAATTTGCGTTTCGGCGAGTTGGTAGTAGGATGGCAAATTACATACGAGGACATCCGCACCTTCACCAAGTGCGATGCGGGCGTGTTCGAGGGTATCGGCCAGACAGTTCGAAGAGATACCGACGTATAGTTGATCGGAGCCGGTTTTCAGTCGTCCAGCCAGCCGGATGTATTGGAGCTTGAGGTCACCCGGCAGCGAGGGGAACTCGCCCGTGGTGCCGAGGATAAAAGGGTGCGCACCGTACTTGCGGAAGAACGCAAATAGTTTTTCCACGGCTGCGGTGTCGAGTGTAAGGTCTGCATTTAGCGGAGTGATGGCCGGAACGACTACTCCCTGGTATTTCTTACTCATATGCTGATTTATAAATATTGACGGCATCCTGCAACGTTACGGGCCGCGGATTATTCTTTAACAGGCGGGTGATGTTCATGGCGTCTGTCGCCATGGTCCCGATGGCTTCGTAAGGTACGCCAACTGCCTTTAATGTAGCGGGCAAGCCACATTCGCGGATCAGCGACCGGATCTTTGCCACGCCCTGTGCGGCAGTGGCGAGATCGCCTTTTTCACGGGGACACCCAAGAGCCTGCGCGACTGCCGCATAGCGTTCGGGCGCTGCGGGCAGGTTGAATTCCATCACATAGGGCAGCAGGAGGGCGTTGGACAAGCCATGCGGCAGATGGAAACTACTGCCCAGTGGATAAGACAGCGCGTGTACGGCGGCGGTGTTTACCGGGCCGAGACAAAAGCCGCCGAGCAGGCTGCCCATGGCCACGCTCGCCCGAGCCTCTTCGTCGGCGCCGTCGCGAACTGCCTTCACCAGGTTGGCGGCGATCAGCCGCATTCCTTCGAAAGCGTAGATGTCGATAAAGGGTTGGGAAAATTTATTGGTATACGCTTCGAGACAGTGCGTAAGCGCATCGAGCCCTGTTGCAGCAGTGATATCTGGCGGTACGCTAATTGTAAGCAGCGGGTCCACGTATACGATGTCGGGGACGAGGAAGGGACTGATGATGCCCATTTTTAGACCATGGGCATCATCGACGAGGATGGCGTTAGGCGAGACTTCGCTGCCGGTGCCGGAGGTAGCGGGGACGCAAACCAGGTAACGCGCCCGCTGTTTTAGCAAGCCGATGCCTACATAATCGGCAAGGGTTTGATCATTGCCGAGCTGAGCCGCTACCAATTTGGCGATATCGAGGACACTGCCGCCGCCGATACCGATGACGACATCGGGATTATAGGACGTAGCTTCGGCCATGATGCGGTGAAAATCCTGAAACGAGGGTTCACGGACGATACCCGTGTTTGTCACTACATGGATACCTTTTTCTTCCAGGGATTTGATGAGTCCTTTAAGTGAAGACAATAAAGGAGCGATAGTCACGACAAAGACACGACCGGTGGTATGTGCGGCGATCTCATCGGGTAGTTGATGAAGACAGCCATTGCCAAAAACTAATTTGCCCGGAAAATGAATACTTAGTGTCGACATAGTCAATTAAATAGGTGGATCTAACGGCATTTTTGGCCGGATGAGGCGGCTTGTCTGAACGGGTTTTATCTCCAGCCGTTCGCACCAGCCCAAAAAGCTCTTATAGATATCATCCAGTGTTTGTTTTTGTTGTACGGTGAGTTCGAGGGCAAATGCCCGGCTGATGGTGCGGACGGGTAGTCCTCTTTTTTGCAGAAAATATTTTGCACTCATCGGATAGGCCACATGGATCAGCGGGTCGACGCGGCTCAGTTCTCCCTGCAACCAGCGAACGTCGTCCTGGCGGTCGGGATTGGTGGCGTTGTTGCACATCCACACCAAAATCTCCGGATAGAAATTACCCGAGATAGAGGACATGCCCGTGGCGCCCATCTGCAGCGAGTACATCGCATTGGGCGTATGAGCGTCATAGAATTCGAGGCCGTGCGGATCCGCTTGCAGGACTTCGAGTTTTGCTTTGACCTTCTCCAGGTCGATGGAGGTATCCTTGTGATACACCAGCCGGCCCGTATCGAGCAACGTGCCGAAGACCTCGGGGGTGATGATGCGTTTATAGGGCGCGGGGCATTCATAAAGCCCCATGGGGATGTCGTGGGTCAGCCGGAACATCTTATCGAAGTTGCGGAGCAGGATATCGTCGTTGTCTTCGACGTTGGCATAATGACCGGTGATGAGGATGACCGCATCGATGCCCGTGTCATAGATGCGCGCGGCGAAATCCGCTTTGTCTTCGATGGTGAGGCCAAAGGAGCCTGTGGCGACTATGGGTGCCCGGCCGGCGACGGATTTGACCACGTGCCGGGTGAGTTCGAGCCGTTCGTCTTCGCTGATGCTGTACATCTCGCTGCTAAGACAGTTGGCAAAAAAACCTTTGACGCCGGCTTCGAGGTAGAAGTCGACGAGTACACTAACCACGTCCAGATCAACCTTTGCCTTCAGGTTGAACGGAGTGATCATCACTGGAACGAATTTCTTATTCATAGTCTTTTTATTTTTTTATCGAGTCCGGCCAGACACCGTTCTCTATTTTTTCCGAAGGTAATTTGGAGGGATCGAGCTCCACGTATTTTATCTTTTTCCGGTGCCAGGTATAGACGATGTGCACTTTTCCGTCTTTTGACTGGATCACGGACGGATAGGAATATTGTCCTGTGTGGTCGTCCTCGAGCACCAGGGAGGCATACCAGGTCTCGCCATCGGGAGACACCGAGACATTCAGCGGTGATCTCTCGCCCTTGGTTTCTCCTGCGGGCGGCAGGACATGGTTGTATACGAGCAATT